>JBDTCL010000264.1:0-10582 GCA_039923595.1 Antricoccus sp.
GGGTTTGTTTGAGATCCTTGAGGATGTCAAGATCGATGCCCTTCTCGTCCACGACATAACCGCTGGAATCTGAGCAGGCAACGACCAGGCCGCCCAGTTGTTGGACCTTTTCGATCGCATAGACAGCGACGTTTCCCGAGCCGGAAATTACTACTCGTTTGCCGTCGAAGGACTCGCCGCGACTGGTCAAGATCTCTTTGGTGAAAAAAACCGTGCCGTAACCGGTGGCTTCGGTGCGTACTTGGGAGCCACCCCAGCTAAGGCCCTTACCGGTCAACACGCCGGATTCGTATCGATTGGTGATCCGTTTGTACTGCCCGAATAAGTAGCCGATCTCGCGCCCACCGACACCGATATCACCAGCTGGAACGTCGGTATATTCACCAATATGGCGATAAAGCTCGGTCATAAATGACTGGCAGAAGCGCATAACTTCAGTATCGGAGCGGCCTTTCGGATCGAAATCGCTGCCGCCTTTGCCGCCACCGATCGGCATTCCGCTAAGGGAGTTTTTGAAGATCTGCTCGAAGCCGAGAAACTTCACGATCCCGAGGTACACCGACGGGTGGAAACGCAGACCGCCTTTGTACGGGCCCAGAGCGGAGTTGAACTCTACACGGAATCCACGGTTGATCTGCACATCTGCATGATCGTCAACCCACGGCACCCGAAAGATGATTTGTCGCTCCGGTTCGCAAAGCCTGCGGATAACCGCTTCATCGGCGTACTGCGGGTGCTTGGCGACAACCGGACCAAGGCTTTCGAGGACTTCTTTGACGGCCTGATGGAACTCCGACTCCCCGGGATTGCGCCGGAGTACCTCTTCGTAGATCTCGTACAGTTTTTCATCAAGGCCAGGCACAGGCGCACCCTTCGGGTCGTAAGTGGTCAGTTGCTGAGCATGGTCGCCGACCGAGGTGGCGACCACGCTTATTCAGACACAATCTCACGCTTACCCAACGTCTGGTGAAATCGGGGTGTGTTTGAGCTAGCTTTTGTGGCTCAGCGCGCTCGTGTCAAGGACGAGTGACTGGCGACGTTGATGCACGGTCAGGTATCGCAATCCCTGAGGTCCGGCAGTGAATTGCCGTTGCGAACGCCGAGGCAGCCAAAGGAGTGCGCCGGCTTCGAGCCCGATGGTTCCGCGTTCGGTCACGAGCTGACCCTGGCCTGCGATGACATGAATCAGTACGTCAAGATCCGGACCGGTGTGCGTTTCGATTTTGCCGCCCGGCTCCAGAGCAATGACGTTGGAATCGAGATCGCGTTCGCGTACTTGTAACTTCCAGAGCGCACCGGTGGCGTCGGGCTGATCGGCTTCGTCGACAAGGCTGGTGGTGTTGGTCAGAATTCGGGGCAGTGGTGTGGATGCGAGCTTGGAGATCTTGATTTGCCAATCGCGCGGTTCGCTGTTCAAGTACTCCCAGTCGTAGCTACCGGAATGGTCGGCTTCAAATTCTTCGTGCAAGTGTTTCGGATCGTGATCGTTGATGAGCACGAATGAGCCGCCGACCGGAAGCGCTGCGTATGTCGCAAAAATCGTTGGATGTTTGTCCGGTTTGCGCAGCGAGCGGACATCGAGCTCAACGGGCGGTTGGGCGGGCGGTTGGGCGGGCGATTGAACGGGTGGTTGGGCGGCTGCTACCGCAGTTTCGGGTGTCGACATGGGTACTCCTAGTTTCTACAATGCTTTCTTGTGTAAAGTCTAAGGCATGACATACGTAATTGGACAACCGTGTGTAGATGTACTCGATCGCGCCTGCGTCGACGAGTGCCCGGTGGACTGCATTTATGAGGGTGGGCGAGCGCTCTATATCCACCCGGACGAGTGTGTGGACTGTGGGGCCTGCGAACCGGTCTGCCCGGTCGAGGCGATCTATTATGAGGACGACCTGCCGGACGCCCTGCGGCCGTACCTCGCCGATAATGATGCGTTCTTCAGCGAGATCCTGACCGGTCGCCAGGAGCCGCTAGGCTCACCTGGCGGTGCCGCCAAACTGGGCGCGTTGGGCGTCGACACGCCGTTGGTGGCTAGCTTGCCTCCTCAAGAGCAATCGGGGTAGGAAGTGGTTATGCGATGACCGAAAGCAGTGCATTACCCGCTGGTCGACGCCTCCAAGTCCTCAGAGTGCTTAGAGACCAATCAGCGCCCATGAGTATCAACGAGGTTGCCGCCGCGGTGGCAATTCATCCCAATACGGTCCGATTCCATCTGGAAACCTTGGTCGCGCACGGTCAGGTTGAGCGCGTCGAACCCGAACAACGCAGCACTGGCCGCCCGCCGCAACTATTCAAACCGGCGCCTGGGATGGATCCCACCGGGCCGCGAGGTTATCGGCTACTTGCGCAGTTACTCGTACAGAGTTTCGCTCAGGCGCCCGATCAGCGCGCGCGGGCGATCAAAGCTGGCGAGGCGTGGGGAGCCGGGCAGGCCGCGGCGATGGCCGCGACTGTCAATACGCAGTGGGATGATAGTGCGCAGGTCGATGGGACGGTGCACAAACTGGTACAGCTACTCGCTGAGGTCGGCTTCGCCCCAGAGCTATCAAGTGACTCAAAGGCCCCCCAGATCGGTTTGCATCACTGCCCATTCCTCGAGCTGGCAGTTGATCAACCGCAGATCGTGTGCGCTGTACATCTGGGCATTATGCAAGGTGCGCTGGCGCAGTGGGACGCACCCGCGAAAGTTGATCGTCTCGATCCATTTGTGACACCAAACTTGTGTATGACCAAGCTGTTGACCGCGGGAGTGTCGTGATGGAGTCATGGAATCTGCCGAAATTGTGCGATCAACAAATCGCACTCGCTCGTGCTTCAACCAGTGGGCGGGCCGCACACACGATCCACGGCGGTCATGAGCATGCGCTACGTCAGACAGTGATCGCTCTGGCTGCCGGGAATGGTCTCGATGAGCACGAAAGTCCGGAGGAGGCGACACTGCACGTGCTGGCCGGTCGCGTTCGCCTCGGTGCGGGTGACGAGTTTTGGATCGGCGTCCAAGGCGACTTTTTGATCATCCCGCCCGCGCGCCACAGTGTGCACGCGGTGGTTGATGCGGCCATTTTGCTCACTGTGGCCGTCAAAACTTCTCGCTGATGAACCGCTCATGACCGCGACCCGCGTCACGTTTGCAAACGCAATTAGGCCGCAGCGTGTCCGAACGTGACGCACGTGAGCAGCGAGGCGTGCTCTTCGTGCCGGATGCAGCGCAGGTGAGAACTGGTCAGCACGCTGCGCCCAGCGACGCTAGTCTCAATGTATTGGTGAGCTTCGGGCGCGCGTGCGTCGTTGCTGGTGGTTTGGTGGCCGCGATCACCGGACCCTTGAGGCTGAATAGCGGAAGTTGGCTCGCCGCATATTTGGTATTGGTATGCGGTGTGAGCAGTTACGCGATCGGGTCAATGCAACGGCATTCGGAATTGAGAGCGATTCCAGCGGTATGGGTGCGACTGCAATTAATTTGTTGGATTCTGGGCAACGCAGCTGTGATCGCGGGGACCTTGAGCTCGGTCCCGCTGCTGGTCTATATTGCCGTCGCGCCGCTGTATGTGGCGATCGCTATCGCGCTCGTCGACTCGCTTCGACCGGGCCGCGCTTTAGATCGCTGGCCATCCCGTGGCGCGCTCACCCACCAGCGCAACCGGGTCGAAGTGACCCGGCTAATCGCCTGGAGTTATCGCGCGTTGTTGGTCGTACTGGCAGTGAGTATTCCGATTGGCGCGATACTCGCACATCGCAGTGGCGCCGCATAACCGCGGGGGAAGTGGTGTCATCAACGGGTTTTAGGCACCTGCCGTCGTCGCGAGGAATGCACCGAGGACGACCAAGGTCACCGAAACGATTCCGAGGGCAGCTCGCAGCAGTCCTGCTGCTCGGCCACGCCGCTTGATGCGTAGCGCGAGATGCTGGTCACCGTGATCGCCTAAGGCGAGGCGCCGTAATCGGGTCATGGCGCGGGCCTGCGCCACCGCGATGGCCAAAAGCGCGACGAGACCGATAGCGACTATGACAGTGCTGATTAGTAGCGCGTCCCACGGGCGGTTACGCAACAAAAATGCGCCGCTGCCCAGCGCGATCAGTAGCGCAGGTAAACCCACCAATAGGTACGCGCGACCGAGCGACTTGAAGAACGCTACTCGCGCGCTCGGGTCAAGGGTGGCAGCCGATGTGCGCGCGACGACCGCAATCGCGACATAGCCTCCGATCCACACGCTGGTGGCGAGGATGAGTACCGAGAGCACGATCGCCTGCGCACCATGGGACATACCGAGATGCGCAATCAGCTGGTTTCTAGCTGGGCATCAACGGTAATCGTGGCGCCGGCAAATAACCGCGACACCGGACATAACGCTGCGGCTTCGTCAACTATGGCAGCGAATCCGGCTGCATCTAACCCGGTTACTCGGGCGCGCACCTGCAAGGCAGACGAGACGATAGTCGGCAGACCGTCCACTTCATCCAAGGTCACGGCGGCCTCGACCTGTAACTGCTGCGGCGGCGCATCGTGCTCGCCCAACCGCAAGGCAAGAGCCATTGAAAAGCATGATGAATGCGCTGCAGCAGCGAGCTCCTCAGGGCTCGTCTTACCGCCTGGTTGCTCCGTCCGAGAAGCCCAAGTGGTAGCTAAACCGCTTAACGCTCCGCTAGTGCTTTGGGCGAGGATACCGCTGCCGCTCGCTAACGAGCCTTCCCAAGTGGTCTGTACATTACGAACTGCGATCGCCATCTGGATCTCCAAGGCTAATTTCTACAATCGACACTTGTGTAAAGTCTAGGGCATCGCCAGATGGACCTGAGACAAGGGTGATCGACGACGGGCGCAGAACAGGAGTTCAGATCGGGAGGGTGCACACCCAGCCCAAGGCTCAGGATGAGCGGTGAATTCTGGGCGAATTCTGGTCGATCGCCGATCGTCGATCGCCGATCGCCGAGAGACGTTCGCAAGGATGATCCGCGGATCGATGAACGGTGCCCTGACATCGTGCCGTCAACAGACTTGCGCAAGTGGTAGACCATCGGCCCGAACGACTTGCTGAGTTCTGGGGCCGCGACGAGCAGGAACTGACCACCGATGATGCCGCGAACGAAGCGCTTACCCAGTTAGTTGACGAGACGCGGAAAATCGCATCACGATCATGACCGCGACTCGCGAGGTGAGCGTGAGTCTACCGAATTCGCTCGCCTCGCTGTTGGCGGCACGAGCAGGAGTCTCAAGCTCGCGAAGCGCCCAGATGGGCGATATAGCGATGCGCGGCGTTAGCGTACCGGATCGAATGGACGCAGCTCAGCGGGAATTGCGCCGGTAACGATCTGTTCGGCCAGAAGTTCACCGGATATCGGGCCGAGGGTGATGCCCCACATGCCATGGCCGCCATTGACATAAACCCGCGGCACTTTGGTCGCACCGATCAGTGGGAGCCCGTCGACGGTGACAGGGCGTCCCCCAACCCAGGTGTCTTGGCGGTCTTCCCAATCGACTCCCGAAAGCAGCGGCCGACCCGATTTGACTATCGCCTCAACTCGATCGTTATTGAGTGGGGCTTCGGTGTCCGCAAACTCCATCGTGCCGCCGACCCGCAACCGATCACCGTACGGTGTGCACGCGACGCGCTCGAAGGGGAAATACACCGGGCACGGTACGGGCCGCGCTGCGGGATCGGTCACCGCGACGGAAAATGAATAGCCGCGGCCCGCGCGCAATTGGGTGCGGACACCACACATCTTGGCTAGCTCCGGCAGCCAGGCGCCAGTCGCGAGTACCACCGCATCGCCGCTGACTGGCTTGCCAGACACCATTTCAACGGTGACTCCGAGGTGACCGTGGCGCAAGGCGCGAACATTCGAGCCGATAACGACACTGCCCCCGCGTTCTTTTACTGCTGCTGCGAGTGCTTCAACGTACGCACCGGGATCGATATAACGCTGACCACCGATGCGGATCGCCTTCTCGACCTGGTCGGATACGATTGGCAACTCTGCGCGCAAGGTCGCGTTGTCAACTTCGGTGCTCTGAAGTTCGAGCCCGGCCTCATGAATGAGCTCGATTTCGTGCTCTAGGCCCGCAGCGTCTGCTGCGCGTAAGAATGCGGCCATGATGGGCGCCTCATGCGAAACCGCTTTGACGCCGCCGCTTTCCAGCGCGTCGTAGGCCTCGATCGAGCGGCGATTCACCGGTACGAACGAAGCCATCGTGCGCTTCCATTGACCCGGCGTGCAACGGCGGCCGAACCCGAGGAGGAATCGCGCCAACTGAAAGTCGGGCTTCAGCGGAATGTAGAGCGGCGAGTTAGGATCGAGAACCGCTTTGATGCCGTACTTGATGATCGATGGATCCGATAGCGGTACTGCGAGGCCTGGCGAGATCCAACCAGCGTTGCCCCACGAACTGCCCGCGGCCACGCCACTGCGCTCAATCACAGTGACTTCGACTCCGCGCTCCTGCAAAAACCAGGCGGTCGACAAACCCACCATTCCAGCGCCGACGACAACGACGTGCGGCTGACCTTTACCGGACACTGGCCGCAAAGCCTGGATCACGGACATGCGGATCTACCTCCACTTTTCAAGCCGGTCCGCACAATGTATTCGTCGGACTTTTGGTGTCATTCAGCTTAGCGGGGTTGACTTTCCACGCAGGTCTGATTGGTCGGACTAGTGGGACCGACAATGCCGCGGTGGATTTATCCGAATTCTTCGGTTGATTCCAGTTAGCGTGGTGGGCTACGGCACCAACGAGGTCAAAAACTCCTGTGTGGTGGGATCCGTGGAATAGATACGCACGCTCTGCATGCCGCGAGTGAGCAGCACTTTGTATACATTGCCTAATAGTCGGTCAAAGTCGTGATTATCAACGGCCTTGAGGCTACGAAAATCAGATTCCGAGTCCGTGGTCGTACGGCATTGATTGGCGGTACGCGATCGATCCTGTCAGTTGTGCAAGGTGGCGGATGCCCACTCCTCGAAATACCTCGCAAACTCGATGGCAAGTTTGCATTTATTCCGAAGTGGCAGCTCGTCGTCCGGGTCCTCTCGAGGACCACCAGCGATCTCGATCAGTTCTTGCCGTGGTGATTCGGTACCGGCGGCTAGAGCGTTTGAGTGGGTAGCTGTCCGATTCAGCGTGGTGCCCATAATGCGCTCACCGTCGCTCAGGCCTCGGTCACCGGTGACTCCTATCAATCGGACGCTTGACCGTGCTGAAGGCCATCACCCAACAACCCTCTTCCAATCGGCGGTGCGCATCAACGATTCGCATACAGCCAATTTCTTGACGGTTGAAATTGCGACCCGGTGTCCTAGGGACTGTCTGACGACGCAGAACTAATTCGGATGTGGGTCTGGCGGCAGGGCGGTGAGGATCGCCGAATGACGCACCCTCAGGCGCTCTATTGGTTCTTCGTGGCGCGCTGCACGATGAATCGAGCTGGTTCTTTGAGGCTTTGACCCACGACGCAGTACCGCTCGGTCGAGGTTGCCAGCCGTTCGAGAGCTTTGTCGTCCGCGTCGGTATCAACCTCGGCAGTAACGACGACATTCTGCACGCCGACCGGCACATCACGATCAATGCCAAGGGTGCCGCGGGCATCAAATATGCCTTCAGCGCGGATCGAGATCGACCGTATATCCATCGACATCGAGGTCGCGACGCTGCGCATCGTGACGCCCGCGCATCCTAAAAGTGCCTCAAGAAGCATGTCGCCAGAGCATGCATCGCTGCCGTCGCCGCCAGTTGCACGGTGTAACCCAGCTCGCACCGGTCCAGCCCAGCCATCAACCGTTGCGGTAATGCCATCGTCGCGAAAGTCGGCGGTAGCGCCGATCGGCGTTCGCGCGCTATCAGGATCTGAGCGATACTTTTCTTTTATCGGTGCTTGAGCTTCGCGTAACGAGGTGAGGTCCATCGCTTCATTGTGCGACACAGGCGATCGGGCAGTTCGTGGCACCCGACGACGTCACAATGGTGTGCTAGACCATATTTATGAATTACGGGCTATCGATCCCAATCCCTGGGACGAGTTTGCGAGAGCAATCGCGTTATCTTGACGCCGCGGCTGCCGCGGGCTTCACCGATTTATGGAGCAGTGAATCGAACGGTGCTGATGCGTTTACTCCGTTGGCGGCCGCAGCGGTGAGCCATCCGCTGTTTCGGCTCGGCACAGCTATCGTGCCCGCCTTCACGCGCGCACCGGGAGTATTGACGATGAGCGCCGCAGCGTTGGCTGACCTCGCTCAAAGCCAGGTATTGCTGGGAATTGGCGCTTCGTCTGACGTCATTGTGAACAAGTGGAATGGGGTCCCGTTCGAGGACCCATATGGCCGGACCCGCGATGTGGTGACCTTTGTCAAACGTGCTTTGACCGGTGAACGAGTCGATCTGCAGACGCCGAGTTTCCAGATTGATGGATTTCGTCTTGAACGAGTTCCCGAACGCCCACCTGCGGTTCTTGTCGCGGCGCTGCGTCCGGGAATGTTGCGCTTGGCTGGTCGGCATGCTGATGGTGCGATTCTCAACTGGCTATCTGCGAGCGATGTCACCAAGGTGGTGCCGTATGTCCATGAGGGTCGCAGCGAGCCACCAGAGATCGTGGCCAGGCTGTTTGTGATCCCGTCGACTGATACCTTGCTCGTCCGGGCGCACGCGAAGCGTCAGATCGCTGCGTACCTCAATGTCAACGTCTACGCCAAGTATCACGCGTGGCTCGGCCGTAGCTCGCAGCTGGAACCGATGTGGTCAGCCTGGGCTGCCGGTGATCGCAAGGCCGCGCTCAAGGCAATCCCGGATTCGCTCGTCGACGAACTGTTCGTTCATGGCGACAGCGAGACCTGCCGCGCGCGCATTGATGAATATGTCGCGAATGGCATCACCACACCCATGCTCGCAATCACCGACCTCGACAGCGATCCTTACGACAGCATTACCCGGCTCGGCCCCAGCCCGACGGCCAGCGCAAAATAACGCAACCTACTTATTACGCGTCAGCGAGCCGAACTGGAATCGGCTCGTTAGCTGCTTCGCCGAATGACTTCAGTGCGCTGACCATAACGGCGGCCCGGTCAGCAGGCATCTGTTGCACGATCGTCCGAATCTCGTCGCTTCGACGTTCGGTGACGGCATCTGTGAGTTGCTTGCCGTGAGTGGTGAGCGTGACTATTACCTCACGGCGATTGCGAGGATTCTGGATGCGGTCAACGAGTCCTTTTCCCACCAGTTGATCGACGCTGCGGGTTGCGGTAGAGGTGTTAACCCCGAGCTGCTCGCTGAGCCGATTGATGTTGGTGTGTTCGTGCGAGTCGATCACTACTAACGCGCGAAATTGAGTCAAGGTGACCGCGTCCTCGACGCTTGCCACTGACCGCGCCGTCACCGCAACAAGGACTCGTGACGCGAGCAACAGGGCAGTGACTAAGTCGTCAGCTTCGCGATCGGTGCTCATAGTTGACCCTCCTGGGTGCCGTGCATTGATACTTCACAATATCGCTCGGAAATTTGCTGTGGTACAGATGTGCAGATTGCAACAATTGCCGGTTACACTCATCATAAGGAGCAGTCGCGAAAGGTGAACGTAAAAGCATGGCGGTGGACCCCAAAGCGACGCACGAGCTTTTCCCCAAACGGCTAAAGGCCCCACTCCTACGTGTTGGCCGCGCCCCGTTAGTTGCCTTACGCGACACCAACTACGGCCTGATGGTCCTGGCGATCCTCGTCGGAGCGGGCGGCGGACTTGGTGCAGTCGCCTTCCGGTGGCTGATTAAA
Source organism: Antricoccus sp. (assembly GCA_039923595.1). Lineage (GTDB taxonomy): Bacteria > Actinomycetota > Actinomycetes > Mycobacteriales > Antricoccaceae > Antricoccus. The sequence goes on from JBDTCL010000264.1 coordinate 9,755, forward strand.
GTATTCACCTACGCGCTGTGCGGTCGGGCGGACTGCTCAATCACCGGCCACACGGCTAACCCTTACGTGCCCGGGCTCGGCAAGTGGTTCTTGCTGCTCGCCCCGATTGTCGCCGGCCTCATCTATGGCCCGTTGGTCTATCGCTTCGCTAAAGAAGCACGCGGTCACGGTGTCCCTGAAGTGATGTACGCAGTAGCCCTTAAGGGCGGCCGCATCGCACCTCAGGTCGCGGTGATCAAAGCTCTTGCTTCGGCATTGTGCATCGGTGGCGGCGGTTCTGTCGGTCGCGAGGGACCGATCGTGCAGATTGGATCCGCACTCGGCTCCACCCTCGGCGGGGTGGTGCGGGTGACTGAGTCGCGGATGCGGGTGCTTGTCGCCTGCGGAGCCGCCGCAGGTATCTCGGCGACCTTCAATGCGCCGCTCGCTGGCGTGTTCTTTGCCATGGAACTCATCCTGGTTGACTTCGCAGCGCAGTCATTCGGCATGGTTGTACTGGCCTCGGTCACCTCCAGCGCAATTGGACGCGCATTCTTTGGCGATCATCCGTTCCTCAAACTGCCGGCGTTCAAGGTCGAGTCGATTGTCCAATACGGCCTATTTATGTTGCTGGGCGTAATCGCCGGAGTGATCGGCGTGCTATTCACTCGCATCCTGTACTGGATCGAGGATGCCTGCGATTTCATCTGGCGTGGTCCTGAATGGTTACGGCCTGCGGTCGGCGGTATTTTGTTCGGCGGCCTGCTACTGCTGGTTCCACAGATGTACGGCGTCGGCTACCCAGTCATCGATAAAGCGTTGGCAGGAAAGTATGTCATCGGACTTTTG
>JBDTCL010000265.1:0-8258 GCA_039923595.1 Antricoccus sp.
GACACTCGCGGTCCGGTGGCGGTTTTATGCAGAGTTGCTACGCCCTGGACACCGGTCGGGCCACCTGGCATCTGCGCCAATGCAGCCGACGCGGTAATAGTGGTCGGACCTGCCTCGACTTTGCGCCCGGTCAGATAACCGCCGCCAGCGGCCGCAACAGCGATCAGAACTGCCGCCACGGCAGCTCCAGCCCAATAGCGCCAGGAGCGATGATCGCGACGGCGTGGTGCGAGCTCGTCAGCCGTACCTTGACTATCGAGGCCGATTTCGGCAACGATGTTCTGCCACACTGCCGGCGACGGTGCAAGCAACGATTGGTCCTCATCAATGCCCAGGTACCGGGCTCTGGTGACGGTTCGACGCAACGCCGCCAGCTCGTTCTGGCAATCCACGCAATCTTGAATGTGCGCGTCCTGTTGCGGCTCAATCGGCTCGCCGAGGGCGAGAAGGGTCAGCAACTCACCGTGCGCGGCGTCATTGTGATGCTCTGGGTCAAACGAGTGCACTGTCGACCTCCAGACGTTGACGTAATCGGTTCAGGCCCCGCCGCAGGTGACTTTTCACCGTACCGACGGGCATATCTGTTGTCGCGGCGATTTGGACGTGAGTTAAGCCTTCATAAAAGGCGAGTTCCAGTACGTGCCGTTGCGCGGTGGGCAGCTTGGACAACTCGTCCGTGACCAGTACCCGCTCGACCACGCTGTCCATGGCGGAATGCGACTCACTCACTGGCGGTTCGTTACTCACCGCCTGCAGGACCCGGTTCTCACGGCTGATCACTCGCAGTTGGTCGATAGCGCGGCGTCGCGCTATTCCCACTAACCAGCCAGCGAGATTTCCTGTTTCCGGATCAAATGTATCCCGACCACGCCACGCTGAGATGAAGGTGGCCTGGGTGACATCCTCGGCATCCGGGACCGAACGCACGATCGCGAGCGCGATTCGATAAACCAGTGGCGCGTGCTCCTCATAGACAGCCCGCAATGCGGTCTGTTCACCATCGGCGAACGATGCGGCGAGCTGCGCGTCGTTGTCCGGTTCGGCGTGCAGGGCCATCATCCCCTCTTTACCCCCCTCGAGTCACGACGAGCGTACTAGAAACCCTACGCGCACCGGTGCGATCGGGCGTACCGACGCCAGGCCCGCCGCCCCGTGTCATTGCCGAACCATCACTCCTCAAACCTTCCGCGGCCCAGGAAGGTACGGGAAGCGATGACTCGGCGGTACGGATGCGGATTCGACGCGACCGGCCGCTACCAGTTCTCGATCGAACGGGTCAGTATCCCGGCTATATCTTCCTCAGTTGGTGTGCGGGGACACGTCGCCAGCAGTCGTTGCTGCTTCATCGTCCCTGGTACTAGGTCTGGCACGTCGGATTCGGTATAGCCGACCCCACCGATGCCGTTGGGGATGCCGATGTCTCGCATCAGCCGGGTCAGAACGGCGGGCAGTTGTTCAGCTGGATCGTTCTGCTTTTCATCATCAGGCCCCAGCAGGGAGGCAACGGTGAGGTGGCGCTGAGGAGCGGAGTCGAAGGAGAACCGGAAGGCCTCCGGCGCGGTCAGCGACACCGCCATGCCGTGCGGCACCATCGGTTCATCGGTCGGATAGCCGTCAGGATGGAAGTCCTTGACCATGCCAGCGATTGGGTACGCATTCGCATGCGGGATATGGACACCGGAGTTGCCGAAGCCCATCCCGGCAAACGTTGCCGCCATCATCATGTTGCTGCGCGCCTCAAGATCGTCCGCACCGTGGTGCACTGCGCGCCGAAAGGACTGCGCGAGCAAAGTCAATGACTTCTCGCACCACAAATCCGACACCGGGTTGGAACCGCAATATGTCACCCGTTCTTCGGGTGATTTTCGGTCGAAGGTTGAGTACCAGCGCGCGGTATAGGACTCAGCCGCGTGACAAACGATGTCCATACCGGCCGCTGCCGTGACCCCAGGGGGCAGCGTCATCGTGAGCAGCGGATCGATCACCGCGAGAGTTGGCCGAAGACGCCAATGGCTTATGCCGCTTTTGACCTTCATCGACAGAATATCCAAAATGCACATTGCCGTCGATTCCGAACCGGTGCCCGCGGTCGTCGGAATAGCGAACAACGGCTTGAGTTCGCCAGGGGGCACCTGTGCCCGCCCGATTGGTTTATTGAGGTAATCCATCAGCTCGCCCGGGTAGGTCGTGAGCAGGTTGACTGCCTTGGCCGTGTCAATTGCACTGCCGCCGCCCACCGCTACAAAGCCGTCCCACGGGCCCTGCTCGGTGGCGTAGCCGATCGCTTTGTTCATTGAGTCATCGGTTGGTTCGACATGGACACCGTCAAAAATTTCGCTATCAATGTCATACTTCCTCAACATATCAGCGATACGGTGCGGAATCTCGGTTGCGGCGATTCCAGCGTCAGTGAGGATCAACACCCGTTTGACGCCGTAAAGTGACATATCAAAGCCGATCTCGTCCGATGCACCTGCACCGAACTTCAGCGGCGGCGCGCCCCAGGTAAAGATTGATTCCTCAGTGAGTGCACTCATGGTGCTCCTTTCGGAGTGTTGATGCGAGCGGCGAGACTGCTGCGCGTTTGCCTCCATTATCCAGCGGGTGGCGCTAGCCGACTTCGCAGCGCGTCGATTGTGTCCGCTTCGACAGGATTCTTATCAGGACGATAGCCCTTTACCCGCGCAAATCGCAGGGCAACACCGCCGGGATAACGCGTGGACATCTGCACCCCATCAATTGCTATTTCGACGACGGTGGTCGGCTCGACCATAACTACTTGAGAATCCTGCTTTGTCGCGATAGTGGGAAAGTATTCAGTCTGCCACCGCAGCAATTCATCAGTCAGGCCCTTGAATGTCTTACCCACCATGACAAACTCACCCGGCTCGCCGAACAATCCCTCGGGGTCGCGGGCTCCAAGATGCAAATTGGAGAGCGATCCAGTTCGCCTGCCGTAACCCCATTCGGCACCGAGCACCACTAGATCGTAGGTGTGAACTGGCTTGATTTTGATCCATGCCTTGCCACGACGTCCCGCTGCATAGGGGGCATCAAGCTGTTTGCACATCACACCCTCGTGACCAGCAGCGGTGGCATCGCGGTAAACGTGCTCAGCAATCTCTGGATCGCTGGTGATCGTGCCTGGCATGAGGTGTGCGCCGACGATATTGGCTAATGCTGCGCGCCGACTCTCAAGTGGGGAATCAATGAGGTCCTGCCCGTCGGTGTGCAGAATGTCGAAGAACCAGACATCGAGGCGCTGAGCGCGTGACTCTTGCGAGCTAAAGCGGCTCATCGTCTCGGCAAATGGGCGAGCCTTGCCATCTTCGCTCAGACTGAGCGTTTCACCGTCCAGGATCAGATCTCCGCCGGGGAACTGACCCACAAGCTCGACGATTTCGGGCACTCTCGCAGTGATATTAGCCAAGCTGCGGGTATAGGCGGTCACCTCGCCAGCGGCCCGGTGCACTTGGATCCGGGCGCCATCCAATTTGTGCTCAACCGATGCAGGTCCGGTCACGGTGAGCGCCTCGGTTGGCGAACTGGCGGTTGCGGCCAGCATCGGCAGGATGGGGATCCCCGGCGTCAGTTTGAGCTGTTCGAGATCGGCTCCCTCAAGAGCGAGTTCGGCAGTTCGGCCGATGTCGCCGGTGAGCATTGCCGCGCGGCGAATGGCCCCCTTTGTGACGCCAGAAGCGGCGGCGACGGCATCGAGGAGCACTCCTTCGAGCGCGCCGGTTCGGATCTCACCCATCAGGATTCGCTTCACCAACAGTTGCTCAGCCGCGGTGGCGCGGGATAGCAACGACCTAAGCAGCGTTGATCGCACCGCGTTGGACCCGGCTCCGGAGCCAACTGCCGCCGCCAACTCGACGAAGACTTGTTGAACATCACCAATCGTGAGCAGCGGTTCATCGACGGCAACAGCCGTACTTGCCGCAAGTGTCCGCCAGCCGACTCCGGTCCGTCCACCGCGCGGCTTGCCGAGCAGCATCCCGACGGCGGGAGCAACCTCACTGCGCTCCATGAGGTTCAGCAGATCCGCGAGCAACGCGACCTTCGCCAGCTTTGACCGGGTCGCGCTGACTCCATCGGCAGTGTGGGCAACATCGGCGAACAGCATGATCAAAGGTTAGCGATAACTGTTCACGCGTAGGGTTGGCAATGCATCTGCGACTGCGCAGCAGAGGAGAATTTCAAGTGATACCGCTCCGCACCGAGTTACGTAGGCAGGTTGCAATCGTGGGTGCTGGACCCGCCGGACTCATGCTGTCGCATCTGCTGCATCGCGCGGGTATCGCTACGATCGTCATCGAAAGTCGTTCGCGTATTGATATTGAGCACACAGGCCGGGCCGGAATCCTCGAGGCCGATTCAGTACGACTGCTGACCGACACCGGAGTCAGCGATCGCGTGCTGCGTGATGGGCACGAGCACAACGGGATCTATCTGCGCTACAACGGTGAGAGTCACTACGTGAATTTTCGCGAGTTGGTGGGCCAATCTGTTTGGCTCTATCCACAAACCGAGGTCTTTATCGACTTGGCCGAAAGACGCTTGGCTGATGGCGGTGATGTCAGATTCTCGGTCATTGACACCGAAATTGGTGACCCGCTAGATAAGCCGACCTTGTACTTTACCGACAGTGCTGGTGCGCCCTTTGAGGTTCACTGCGATCTGTTGGTGGGCGCCGATGGCTCGCACAGCATGTGTCGTGGATCAATCCCGGAGCGTCAACGTCAAAGCTGGAGCCGCGCCTATCCGTTCGCGTGGTTCGGCATCATTTGTGAAGCGCCGCCCAGCGCGCCGGAGTTGGTCTATACCAATTCTGAGCGTGGGTTTGCGCTCATCAGCCAGCGGACGCCTACTCTGCAACGGATGTACTTCCAATGCGATCCGAGCGATGATCCCGATCACTGGACTGAGGAGCAGATTTGGGCGGAGTTCCGATCTCGAGTCAACGGCAACGGCTTCGAGCTTCAAGAGGGGAAGATCATCGAGAAATCCGTACTCGGATTTAGATCTTTCGTCGGCGCGCCGATGCGGTATGGCCGACTGCTGCTGGCCGGAGATGCCGCGCATACCGTCCCGCCGACCGGCGCTAAGGGTTTGAACCTGGCGCTGGCTGACGTCCGGGTACTTGCCGAAGTGATCGAAGGTTCGCTCACGAGTGACTCGCAATCGGTGCTCGACGAGTACTCGACCCGCGCATTACAGCGCGTCTGGAAGGCGCAGCATTTCTCCTATTGGATGACCAGCATGTTGCACAACCCGCCGGGCGGCAATGATTTTGATCGGATGCGGCAACTGGGAGAGCTGGCTATGGTGACCGGCAGTGAGTATGGCTCGGCATACCTAGCCGAGGCGTACACAGGTTGGTCCGAGGATGCGAGATGAGGTGTGATCATGCTTGATTCCCAACAAAAGCTGAGCGCTGAGATTGCCGAGATAAAGGCGAACTACGCCGGTGCGGAATCTGAGGTTCGGCTGGACTATCCGCCGTATCGCAGTTCGGCGTTGCGATATCCGAGACGAAGTCTGCAGCAGGTCGATCCAGAGGAGATCGAATTGCACTCCCCGGCGTTTGGGCATATCGACGTAGATCCGCTTGAGGCGGATCTAACCATCCACCACAGCGGCGCCCCCATCGGCGAGCGGATGAAGGTGCGCGGCCGGGTTCTCGATGGTCAAGGAAGGCCAGTGTGCGGACAATTGGTCGAAGTCTGGCAGGCCAATGCCGCCGGAAGATATATCCATCAGCGCGATCAACATCCCGCGCCGATCGATCCAAACTTCACTGGTGCGGGTCGATGCCTGACCGGCGCCGACGGCTCATACGAGTTCACGACCATAAAGCCTGGACCATATCCCTGGAAAAATCATCAGAATGCCTGGCGGCCGGCACATATCCACTTCTCACTGTTCGGCAATCAGTTTATCGAGCGGTCGGTGACTCAGATGTACTTTCCTGGCGACCCACTCTTTGATTTCGACCCGATCTTGCAATCGGTCGTTGACCCTAGTGCGCGGGGGCTGCTGATTGCGAAGTATGACCACGCGGTCACCGAATCCGAATGGTGTACGGGCTACACCTGGGACATTGTGCTCACCGGATCGGATCGGACGCCGATGGAGGATCACAATGGCTGACTTATCGCGTACTCCGGGTCAAACGGTGGGACCCTTCTTTGGCTATGCACTGCCATTCAGCAGCGATAGTGAGCTGGTGGCGCCGTCGCACCCTGATGCGATCAGATTGCACGGGCACGTCATCGATGGCGCTGGAAACGGTGTGCCTGACGCGTTGATCGAGATTTGGCAACGCGGGCCAGATGGCGCGGTTGTCTATCAGCCCGGTTCGATGTGTCGAGAGGGTTATTCCTTCACCGGTTGGGGTCGGGCCGCGACTGATCCAGATGGCCATTACAGTTTCAGCACCATAATGCCAGCCGCGGGTCCGGCTGGCGCTGCTCCGATGTTTGCGGTTTGTGTCTTCGCCCGCGGTCTGCTCGATCGTCTTTTCACTCGCGCCTACGTCGCGACTGACGATAGCCGCGATGCATTTCTGGATTCACTCGAGCACGAACGGCGCGAGACGCTCATTGTTCGTTGCGACACAGATCGCAGTTATATCTTTGACATTGTGCTGCAGGGTGCTGGTGAAACAGTCTTTTTGAAATATAGTTGAGATCGATCTCTGGAGTCATGCTGTGAACGATTTTGGACTACTCACTCCGGGATCGACCCGGGCGCCTGGCCTGGATGATCAGAGTTTCCTCGAAGCGATGGTGCGGGTTGAGACTGGGTGGGCAGTGGGGCAGGAATCGGTCGGCCTATGTACTCCCGCGCAGGTAGCACAAATTCGTGAGGTGGGGTTAGGAGGGCAATTCGATCTCGCGCAGATTGGCGCAGAGTGCGAGCTCGGTGGCAATCCGGTCATTCCGTTGATTGCTGCGTATCGCGCGCAATTAAGCGCTGAAACCGCAGAAGTGCTGCATCGCACCCTGACAAGTCAAGACATCATCGACACCACGCTGATGCTGATCACCGCCCGCAACAGGTCAGCTGTCCTGGCACACCTGGATAGTTGCGTCTTAGCGATGACGCAGCTCGCTGATCAGTATCGCCATGCACCGATGGCTGCGCGCACCTTGGGCAGGCTTGCCGAACCAACGACGTTTGGGTTGAAGGCGGCTATTTGGTGCAGCCAGGTCGCGGCCGCTCGCGACTTGGTACGCGCGATCAAGCCGATGGTGTCGTGGGGCGGCGCGGCTGGAACTAGCCGGGCCTTGTGCGAGCTGACAACTGAGCCAGACCGCGCAGTACGGACGTGGGCGGCTGCGCTCAACCTCGGCGTACCAAGTCATCCGTGGCATGTTGATCGCACCCCGGTCTTGGCGATCGCGTCGGCCTTTGGAACGACCTGCGCCTCGTTGGGCAAGGTCGCTAGCGACGTTCTGGCACTGACGCGTGACGAGGTCGCTGAGTTGCGTGAACCGCACATAGACGGCCAAGGTGCTTCATCATCGATGCCGCACAAGCAGAACTCGGTACTGTCAATTCTGATCCGACGCAGCGCGCTCAGTGCTCCGCAGTTGGTTGCCCAACTGCATACCTGCGCCGCACTTTCGGTGGATGAGCGTCCGGATGGTGCCTGGCACGCAGAATGGCAACCGTGGCGACTGATCTTGCAGCACACGATGATGGCTGCCTCCTTTGCGGCACAATTACTATCCGGGATCGAGGTCCGTGAAGATGAGATGGCTGCGCATGCCGCCGATCTCGGCCCACTGCCACATCATGCGTGCACTGACCGGATGATCGACAACGTAATCGCGGAGGCGAATCGATGACTCTCGAAATCACATTCACGTCATTTAGCGACAGCAGTGGCAAACCGCTTCTTGTGCTTGGCCCGAGTCTTGGCACAAGTGTCGAGGCACTCTGGGGACTGGTTATTGAGCAACTTGCCGGCGAGTATGCGATTGTCGGTTTCGACCTGCCCGGTCATGGCAAATCCGCGGCAACGGTTGATCATTTCACGATTGCGGATATCGCGGATGAGATTGCGGCGCATATGTCACTTCAAAGTGATTCGTTCATTTATGCCGGAGATTCGGTGGGCGGTGCAATCGGGCTGCAGTTGATGCTTGATCATCGGCAACAAGTCTCTAGAACGGTGTTGTGCTGCACCGGAGCGCAGATTGGCGATTCGGACGCCTGGCTGGAGCGCGCCGAATTGGTGACGAGATCAG
>JBDTCL010000266.1:0-12962 GCA_039923595.1 Antricoccus sp.
GATCGGAGGGCATATTGAACGTCCACCACTGAAAGTCGACCGAAAAACCCTCGGTGTTGGTCGGTACAAAGAACGCAGTGACGCCGCGGGCGTCGCCGTCATTGCCGGACGTGCGGGCAAAGACGCAGTCATGCGTGGCGTTATGCATACCGGAATTGAAGCGTTTCATCCCGTTCAAGATCCAGACACCGCCCTCTTTGCGGGCGGTAGTTTCCATCCAGGTTGCGTCGCTGCCATGATCGGGCTCGGTCAGGCCGAAACCGATTCGTTTTTGGCCGAGCAGCATCGGCTCGAGAAATTCTTTCTTCTGCTCGTCGGTGCCGAATCCCATCAGCATGTGCACGAACGGGAAGTTGCCAACAACCGACGATTCATTCTGCAGATCGTTGTGCAGACCGAGACCCTTGTGAGCGAGGTGCTCTCGGATCACTGCCATATTGAAGTTGCTGCCGCCTTTGCCGCCGACTTCGGCGGGCAGGGCGTACCGCAGCCAGCCCGCTTCATCGGCTTTGCGCTTCATCTGGCCTAGCAGCGCTTCCCACTCAGCGCGCGGCTCGCCGCCACCTTCGAAATCCGTACGCGCGAACTCACGGCGATGGTCGAAGAAACGCTCGTTGTCATCTTGCGCTTGCAGCGGCTTGATCTCGCGCTCGATGAAATCATCGAGATCAGCGAGAGTCTGGGTGAGCTCGTCGGGAAGGTCGAAATCCACGGTGACTCCTTTGTCGGGGATGTCATCGAAGTTACCCCAGCGCTCTTGCCGGTTAGCGATGCCCAGTGGACTAAAGACGTGTGCTGATGGTTAGGTCGTGGGATGGCTGATCTCCAGAAGCGACTCGGTTTGGTCCAGTTGGTTGCCCTCGGCGCGGCGGGGGTCGTCGGGACTAGCTGGATTTATACCAACGGGAAGTTCTTTGCCAAGTACGGTGCGGGTGGTGAAATTTTCGGTTTGATGGCCGCCGCGATGTTATGCAGCTTTATTGCCATGGCGTACGCCCAGATGGCGAGCACGATCCCGCGGGCGGGCGGCGAGGTGGTCTATGCGTATTCGGCGTTTAACCGGACCACCGGATTCGCCGCGGGTTGGCTTCTTGCCGGCGCGTTCATCTCCTCGCTCGCGTTCTATGTCACCGCTTTTGGCACCTTGCTCTTGAAGATCTTCCCCGGTATGGCCACCGCTCCGCTGTTCACCATCAATGCCGAGCCGGTCTATCTGCCGGTTCTCGCTGTCGGCGTCGGATTGGCGCTGGTCATCTTTGCGCTCAATTGGTTCGGTCTCTCGTTCGGCGTTTCACTGCAGATTGTGCTCTTTGGCGCCATGCTGCTGATCGGCGCGGCGCTTGTGGTGACCGGCTTCGTGCACGGAACAGCAGCTAACTTCTTCCCGCCATTCGCCGAAGGTAAGAACGCTGCGGGCTCGATTATCCGGTTCATCCTCCCGGGCATGACATTTTTGACCGGGTTTGGTCTCGTCGCGATCATGGCCGAGGATGCAAAGATTGCGCACCGCAAGATCGGTATCGCGGTCGTGACGAGCGTCTTGGTCGCCGCTGGCTTCTACGTTCTGGTGCTGACCTCATCAGCCTGGGTCATTCCGTGGGAGCAGACGGCAAAGCTTCCCCAAGGCACTATCGATGCGTTCCAAACCGCAGGATTCACCATTCTTGGTTGGGGTGCTTATGCGATCGCCGTGCTCGGACTGCTCACGAGCTTTCTCGCGCTCTTTCTTGCTACGAGCCGAATTCTGATTGCGATGGGTCGCTCAGGTCTTTTGCCAGCGGGTCTTGGCAAAATCAATGAGAAGCGGTCCACCCCGGGTCCGGCACTCATCTTTACGCTGGCGGTAACGCTCGGTCTTGGCTGGCTCGGCAAGGGCGCGATGATCTGGTTCCTCGATGCAGGCGGAGTGTTTATCGGTCTGGCTTGGACTCTCGGAGTCGCCTCGATGTATCGGCTAGACCGACGATTTCCTAGATTGGAAGTCGGCTATCGGGCTCGGCCGAGTTGGTTACCAGCGGTCGGCGCCGTGGGTGCCGTATTCGTCATCGCGTTCGCGCTTTGGCCGGGTACTGATCTGTCGTTGGTCTGGCCGCAGGAATATCTCATCCTCGGGGTGTGGTTGTTGCTCGGCGTGGTGATGTACGCGCTCGCCGGGCGACACCGCGTCGCCGAGCCGCGCAGGCAGTTGCTCGGTGAGTATTACGACAAGATGTTCGACCAAAACGGAAAGCCCCTCGGGTCGGCAATCCGTCCGGCGAGTATGTCGAAGGAAGACGCTAGATCCCCGCAATAGTAATGATTTCACCTCATTACGATTGTGGATGAGCATCGAGAATGTCGGTGTCTCACGGTAAAAGCATTGTATGAGATCGGCACTAGTGAGCGCCCTCGGCGACCTCGCCGAGACTGCTATTTCGCTGCTGAACTCCGTCGATAAGTCGATGCGGCACGCGGCCAGTTTCGCGCAGACGGCGGTCCGGTTGGAATCCATCGCGGCGGCGTTGAAGATCGAAGCTGAGCGGATGCTGTACGACTCTGCCGCGTCGGCCATTCTGACTACGGATGGTGCGCAGCCCGGCGGCGATCGCGCTCACGGACCAGCCGACGATCACGGCGACAGCTGGGTCACTCGTCTACAGGTCGCGAGCGCAGAGTACGCACCGATCGCTGGATGCTCCACCGGCTCTGCTCAATACAAGATCAGTGCGAGCGTGGCTGCTAGCCGCCACTATCGAGGACTCTTGGCGGCTTTGGCTCGCGCCGAGGTTACTCCGACGCACTTAGCGAAGTTCAAGTTGTTGGTGGACGATGCCGCGCTGAGCAACGAACAGAAAGAAGAAGTGTGTACCCGGGTAATGGAGCACTGCACCTGGAATCTTGCAAAATTCACCAATCACGTGCGCGCCGCCATCCGGCTGATCCTAGCTCGTGACGGCATAATTTTTTGAGCCGTCGGCCAAGAGCCGGGATAATCGATATATCCGCATTACGCTCGACCACTGCGGCGTGAGTTACCTGGAAGGGATGCTCGGGCAACCAGAATGCCTTGCCGTGCGGACCGCCATCCAGGCTGCCGCTCGTACTGCCGATGCTAAAGACCTCCGCTCACAAACTCAGCTTGAGGCGGACGCTTTCGTGACGCTGATCCTCGGTCCAGCGCGACTGCGCCGCTCGCCCGATCTGCCTCCTGCCGGTGATCTAGCGTTATTCGATGACGTTGCTCGTCCCATCGTTGAGCACGATGAGCAGCGAGCTGTCGACCAAATCGTTGCACAGATCCAGGACCTTGCCGATTCGATCGATCTCACCGTTCCGCGCACGCCCCGCGTCACTCTCAACCTGATGATTCCGATCACAATGATGAGCGCCGGATGTCCCGAAGGTGGCGATCAGTGGCCGGTCGCCCGAGCCGCGCTGCTCGATGGCGAATATCCGATTGATCCAGAAACCACGACGCTGCTATTGCGCGACGCTAGGTGGCGACGGATTGTCACCGATCCAGTCTCAGGTCAGATTCTCGCTTTCGGTACGAAGCTCTATCGACCACCGCAACTCATGCGCAACAGGGTCATCTCGCGCGATAAATACTGTCGATTCCCGAACTGCTCTAAGCGCGCCGAACAATGCGACCTCGACCATGTCAAACCATTCGGCTCGGCCGGTCTGACCGCTGATGAGAATCTGATTTGTCTCTGCCGAGCCCACCACCGCATCAAACACCAGACCATGTGGCGATTGCGCATGCTCGACAGTGGGTACGCCGAATGGACAACTCCCACTGGCCGCACCTATCTGACCTAAACCGCACCTGACGCCGCCATTAACGGTGCGTGTGCGAGCGGACTCGATGTACGGTAACGCTCAGCGTGTCGCGCAGTGGCCTGGCCATGTAGGTGCCCAGCGATGTCCCCGCAGCCAGCGCGACGCCTATGAGAGATATAGGCGCGTGATGGGCGCTTTGGTACGACACTGAGATCGAGTTATAAGTGACATCAACGTGCACCGAGCGCAATCCGTACGCCCGCGTGATCTGCAACGCCGTGAGCGTGACGTCATTAGCCGACGCCCCGACCGTAAGCACCGTTTCGGCGACCCGCATCGCGAGGCTAAGAACCGTTTGGGTGAACATTTGATCGGCTGCGGCGGTATCGGTACCGAGGTCCGCGCGAGCGACGGCGGGTCGCACAGTAGGCAATATTCGGCGTAACTAGCCACGTTCAAGGTGGTGATCTGAGGTACCCACGCCAACAACTGTGAACCGTAGTTGCGCTCACCGTCGCCCCGGGTCGATCCAGGGTTAGGATGGAGAGTCCGTTCTGAGCAGTGCCCTTGCCCGAGACGGAGTAAATTGTTGATCTGCCTGTGGAAACCGGAGCATCGCTGTTGCCAGAGTCATCATTCGCCGCAGATGCCACCCCGTCGGGCTCGCATCGCAGTTCCGTTGACCCGGAGCAAGTGGAAATCGCAGTCGAGCAAGCCCATGTAGACAAGGTGAATACCCGCGTATCCGAGCTTCTGCTCAACGCAGATGCCATCACCAAAGAGGGGCTTGAGCGCGGTCGTTCAGGTAGTCTCGGCGGTCTTGTCGAGCGTGATGCTTTCGTGCACGTTGCATCACGGCGTCGGCACCTGCTAAATCGAGAGCACGACGGTTTGGTCTTTGGCCGCCTCGACTTTGATGACAAGAGCATTCACCACATCGGCCGGATCGGCGTGTTGGATCAGTCCTACGACCCGCTTGTGTTGGATTGGCGAGCGCCAGCCGCTGCGCCGTTCTATCGCGCGACCCCGCAGGAGCGATTGGAGGTCACTCGTCGGCGAGTCATTCGCTGCAATGGCGCCACGGTCGTCTCAGTCGAGGATGATTTGCTTGATCCCAATGCCGAGCTTGAGGGCATGAATGTGGTTGGCGATGGTGCGCTGATTGCGGCGCTATCGCGAGCACGAACGGGCCAGATGCGCGACATTGTCGCGACAATCCAGAAACATCAGGATGAAGCCATCCGTGGTCCGGCCGATGGGCTGAGCCTCATCAGTGGCGGTCCTGGCACGGGTAAGACGGTTGTGGCATTGCACCGGGCGGCGTACTTGCTTTATCGCGATCGTCGCAAGTTTGAGGCCAGCGGAATCCTGGTAATTGGCCCCTCGGTGACGTTCATGCGTTACATCGAACGGGTGCTGCCGTCATTGGGTGAGGATTCGGCGTCGTTGCGCTCGGTTGGCGAGGTCGTCGACGGTTACGTCGCACGTCGGCAAGATTCGCCGGATATCGCTGCGATCAAGGGCGATACTCGCCTTGTTGCAGTCATGGGTCGGGCGGCGCGATTCATCCCACCGGGGGCGCCGGCGGAGTTCCGGATGCTCTATCGGGGTCAACTCCTGAACGCAACCGAGTCACAGCTTAGAGGTCTGCGGCGATCAGTTTTGCGCGGAAATCGCAAATACAATCGGTCATTTCGGGCTGCCAAAGACGCTTTGAGTGACCTGCTCTATCGAGGGACCTCCGCCGCGATCCAGTTGGATCGTTCTCTGGTGGAGTTTCGAGATGAACTGAACGAACGCGACGAGTACGTGCAGTTTCTCGCCAATTGGTGGCCGATGCGCACACCCGCAGACGTGCTCAAATTGCTCGTGGATCAGCGATATCTGCTCACCTGCTCGGGCGGAACCTTGCGGCGCGCCGAGGTCGAGATGTTGGCGCGTGACTGGGCTGCGAATGAGCAATTTTCCATTCACGACATCGCACTCTTGGACGAAATTCGAGACACCCTCGGTGAAATTCCGCCGCCACCACCGCCGCGGGATGAGTTCGACCTCGCCGAGATGAATGAGTTGTTCACCGCTGCTGACCGCGAATATGCCGTTGCCGGGCCGCGAGTACGCCCAGACAATTACTCAGGCTACGGCCACATCATCATCGACGAAGCGCAGGATTTGTCACCGATGCAGTGGCGGATGATTGGCCGTCGCGGGCAATTCGCGTCCTGGACAATTGTGGGTGATATCGCGCAAAGCTCGTGGTCAAATCCGGGGCTCGCTCGCCAGGCAATGTTCGAGGCAGTCGGTCGTGGTCCTCGGCGCGAATTTCATCTCGGCACCAACTACCGCAGCCCGGCGGAGGTCTTTGATCTCGCGAGTGCAGTGATCAAGGCGGTGGTGCCCGACGCGGATCTGCCTGAAGCGGTGCGCGCCACCGGCAGCGAGCCGGTCAACGTTGTGACTGACGATGTTCGCGGGCAGACCGTGGCTGCCGTCCGCGACCTGCTAAACGAAGTTGATGGCGCTGTCGCGGTAATTGCGCCAGAGGGCTGGACCGATCGGGTACATGACTGGCTCGGCAGCGCTGAGCAACCGCGCATCCATGTCGTGAGCGCGCTGGAATCGAAGGGTTTGGAGTACGACGCGGTGGTCGTCGTCGAGCCTGACCAGATCACTGCCGGCACCGATCGCGGTGTCCGTATTTTGTATGTCGTGCTCACCCGGGCAACCCAGCGGCTCAGAACAATCGGCACTACTGCACGCTGGTTGCCCGCCGGGCGGCGGTAGTGGCTGCACCGATGACAGTGCTCGTGCCAACGCCGATGATGCGGATTGTCTTCTGGGAGCCGGAGATACCGCCGAATACGGGTAACGCGATCCGGCTTGCCGCGTGTGTCCCTGCGGAATTGCACTTGATTGAGCCGTTGGGATTTGATTTATCGGACAAACAGTTGCGCCGGGCAGGTCTTGATTATCACGACTTAGCTGTTGTTGCGGTGCACCCCGATCTGGAAACGGCGCTCGCTTCGTTCGGCGATTGCCGGGTGTTCGCATTCACCCGCAAAGCCACGACGTTGTTTACTGATATCTCCTACGGTCCAGGCGACGTGTTGTTGTTTGGCCGGGAGTCGGTGGGCCTGAGCGATGAGGTGTTAGCGCGACCGGACATCACCGATCGCTTGCGCATCCCGATGCTGCCCGCGCGCCGCTCGTTGAATGTCGCAAATGCGGCTTCGATCGCGGCATACGAGGTATGGCGGCAGTTCGGTTTCGCTGGTTCCTGATCCGGTCGAAAATGACCGCGGCATTGGATAGATATGCTCCCTTAGGTAAAGATGCCAACATTGGTGACGCTATCGTTTAAAGATGCCAAGGCCGAAGGTGTACGACGATGCACTCGCTGATCGACTCAGGCTGCTCGCTGCCGAGCGCATAGCCGAATCAGGAATGTCGGGCCTTGCGTTGCGGCCACTTGCCGCCGCCGCTGGTACTTCGACCTCTGCTGTCTATGCGATGTTCACTGATAAGGGCGGCCTCGTCAATGCCGTGCTCAATGATGCATTCGCCAGATTTGGTGCAGATCAAGCACAGCTAGGCGTGACCGATGACCCTCTTGAGGACATGCGACTGCTCGGACAGCACTACCGGACGTGGGCCTTAGCCAATCCCGCACTGTACGAAGTGATGTTTTCGAGCGGATTGACCCTCACCGATCCGGCTAACGGGGATCGGGTCGCGGACGACAATACGATGAAACCACTCGTTGATTGTGTCAAGCGACTGATGAAAACCGGTGTGGTCCCAGACGGTGATGCCAACCAAACGGCGCATTCAGTGCGGGCAAGTGTGCACGGTTTCATCAGCCTCGAACTTGCCGGTGAGAAACACACCGACGCAGAATTCGCCTTCCACCTAGATCTGGTCGCTCGGGCCTTCCTACCACCGCGCACCAGCTAGTCGATGGCCGCAGCTGCACCCCGGCCCGCTTGACGGCCGCTGAAAATGCAGCCGCCGAGAAAGGTGCCTTCGAGCGACCTATAGCCGTGCATCCCGCCACCACCGAAACCGGCGACTTCGCCGGCTGCGTACAACCCCTCGAAGACCTCGCCACCGGCGTGCAGAACTTGGCCATTCAGATTTGTTTCGAGCCCACCTAGGGACTTGCGGGTCAGGACATGCAGTCGCACCGCGATGAGTGGTCCGTTGGCGGGATCGAGGAACTTGTGCGGCGTGGCCACTCTGCCCAAGCGGTCACCGCGATAGGCGCGGGCACCGCGAAGGGCGGCGATTTGCAAGTCTTTGGTGAAATCGTTGTCCATTTCCCGGTCGCGGGCGGTGACCTCGCGGCGCACTCGCTCAGTGTCCAGTACCCCATCACCGTCGAGCAGGGCCATCTGCGCCAATAAGTCGTCGAGGTTATTGCTGACGATGAAATCTTCGCCGTGTTCCTTGAATGCCTCCACCGGCCCCGGTGCGCCGGGAAGCACGCGCTTGAGTGTGAGCAGGATATCGCGACCGGTTAGATCGGGATTCTGCTCCGAACCCGACAACGCGAACTCCTTCTCGATCACCTTTTGAGTGAGGACGAACCAGGAATGATCATGACCGGTGCCGCGCAGATGGCGCAGCGTACCGAGGGTGTCAAAGCCGGGGAAGAGCGGCACCGGCAATCGTTTGCCCGTGGCGTCGAACCATAGTGATGTGGGACCGGGCAGGATGCGGATGCCGTGATTGGCCCAAACCGGATCCCAGTTCTTGATGCCTTCGACGTAATGCCACATCCGGTCGGCGTTGATCAGTGAAGCGCCAGACTTTGCGGTCATCTCCCGGACCCGGCCGTCGACGTGCGCAGGTACACCGCTGATCATGTGCTGCGGAGGGGTGCCCAAGGATTTCGGCCAATACTTGTTGACCAGGTCGTGGTTGCCGCCGATCCCCCCCGAGGTGACGATCACCGCCTGCCCACTCAGCTCGAAGTCGCCGACCGGATCACGGTTTGAGGCGACGCCGCGCTCAGCACTATCGGGCGCGAGTATCGTGCCGCGTACGCCAGTCACGGTATTTTCGGCAAGAATTAGCTCATCGACCTGGTGCCGGTACATAATCTTCGCCGTGCCAGCTTCCATCGCGGCCCGAATTCGGTCGGCAAACGGTTCGACCACGCCCGGTCCGGTGCCCCACGTCACATGGAAGCGCGGAACTGAGTTGCCGTGTCCGATCGCGCCATACCCACCGCGCTCAGCCCAGCCGACCATCGGAAACCATCGCATGCCGAGAGCATGCAGCCAGCGACGCTTCTCATCAGAGGCGAAATCGACATAGGCCTCGGCCCATTGACGCGGCCAGTAATCCTCGGCGCGGTCAAACTCTGCGGTGCCCAGCCAGTCCTGAAGGGCGAGCTCGGCAGAGTCTTTCACCCCCATCCGGCGCTGCTCGGGAGTGTTCACCATA
The DNA here is from genome assembly GCA_039923595.1 of Antricoccus sp. Taxonomy (GTDB): domain Bacteria; phylum Actinomycetota; class Actinomycetes; order Mycobacteriales; family Antricoccaceae; genus Antricoccus. The sequence continues at coordinate 9,211 of JBDTCL010000266.1, forward strand.
AACAGACCACCGAAGGACCAGAATGCTTGCGCGCCGAGGTTCTTATCGTTTTCCTGCTCGACGATGACGACGCGATGACCGGCATCGATCACCTCACCAGCAGCGACGAGACCGGCAAGGCCAGCCCCCACAACGATCACATCGGTGTCCATATGCACTCCCTCAAGCGAGGCCTCATTCTATGCGGCTAGGTCCGTTGGACTGCCTCGTGGATCGATTTGGCGTACCGCGCAGTATCCCGAATCAAGATCGACAACCGGATTATCGACATCAGCCGCTGAATACCGATCCAGTCGTCGGCGACGCCCCAGAAGACGGTGACTCCGATCCCGCCGTGTCTATACGCGTGTACATATGCCGTTCCCGAGACGTCGTCGAGCTCCAGGCGCGGGGCGGTGCGCGTGGGTCGCCACCGGACCTGCTGGCCCAATATTGCCGCGTCGGCACGCCAGGAACGCGGACCCAGCGGGAAGTGCAGAACGTAGTCGATACGGGGTGTCTGGCATAAGTCCGGTACGTCAGCGGCTTTCTGGTCGACCCAGGCTAAAGGCGTTCTGCACGGATGGTGCAGTTTCCAGCGTTTATCTTCTATGACGATCTATTGGACGGACGTGACCAGCCCGATATATTCAGCTGGAAACCGGGCGAGCGCTCGGTTGAGCGATGCCCGATCTGGAGGTCACTATGTCCGAACTCAAAGCGCCGCCCATCTCACTTCTTGATGTCTACGAAGGAAGTGAAGTTCTTCCGTTGTACTCGACGACCGTCACGGTCAAGGGAGGCCAGGCCGGCCATGGCCGCGCTTCGGGGCACGCGGAGTCAGTCGACGGTAATTTGTCTGTCGACCTGCGGCTGCCGGTAGAAATGGGCGGAGCGGGCGGGGGAACGAATCCCGAACAACTCTTTGCCGCTGGCTACGCTGCTTGCTTCCACGGCGCTCTTACTCTCGCGGCGGCGAAGGCAAAGACACCGGCCAGGGGGGCCGAAATCAGCGTGAGTGTCACGTTCGGTCGGGACCCTGGAGATGGCCTGTTTTTGCTCACCGCCGATGTCGCCGTGACGATTCCGAACATGGACCCCGCAACGGCTGAGGCGCTCGTCAGAGAGACGGAGAGGCTCTGCCCGTACGCGAAGATGACCCGCGAGGGTATCGAAAGCACAGTGCGCCTGGTTTCCTAGCCAAGGGAATGCAGAAGTCCACCCAGCTCATCGCGGTAACTCAGGCCGATATGAACTGATCCTGCGCGCCAGTCAATCGCTCGGCGATAGCGAGTGCGCGATCCGTTCTGCGTATGAGATTGCTTCGGCGTCATCGCCGTACTTCGTCCGGGGCCAAAAGAAGCCCCTAAGACCGTCGCCCTTGGTGCGCGGAACGACATGAACGTGAATGTGCGGGACAGACTGACTGACGATGTTGTTCATCGCCACGAAGGTTCCCGTCGACCCGAGCGCCTCTGGAACGGCCGTAGCGATCCGTTGCACAGCAGCGAAGAGGGTCGACAGCAACGACTGCGGCAGATCCGTCAAGGTTCGGTGGTGTTCTCGTGGCACGACAAGTACATGACCCTTGAACACCGGGCGAGTATCGAGGAACGCCATTACGTCCGGTTCATCGAGCACGACTTGGGCCGCCGCGCTTCCTGACGTGATCGAACAGAAGATGCACGAGTCCATTACGCAGCCGCCTCCGAACGGTCCCGAGATGCGGGCACCCTGAACGTAGGGCGTACGTCAAGGAAAGCGTCCATCAAGCGAGCCTACGGCCACCTGCGCAACGACAGTTGTCCCACACGCAAATGCTTGCCATCATGGGTGCATGCCGGAGCTACCAGAAGTCGAAGCGCTCGCCCATCACCTGCGTGCCGAAGCGGTCGGTAAGTTCGTAGCGCGGGTGGATCTTGCCGCGATTAGCGCGATCAAAACCTTCGACCCGCCGTTTACCTCAGTTCAGGGTTTGCAGATCACCGACGTTGCTCGACATGGCAAGTTCCTCGATATCGATGTCGATGGCATTCATATCGTCATTCATCTCGCACGAGCCGGGTGGCTGCGCTGGTCTGAGCATCTCTCCACCGTGCCACCGAAACCGGGCCGTGGGCCACTGGCACTACGGGTCCATCTCGACGACGGCAGCGGATTTGATCTCACCGAAGCCGGTACCAAGAAGGGACTCGCGGTGTACGTCGTACGCGATGTGCGTGATGTGCCGGGAGTCGCTCGGCTCGGTCCAGATGCGCTGCAACTCGATGACGTCTCGCTCAAAGAAATCCTGGCCGCACACAGCGGCCGGATCAAAACACTCCTCACCGACCAGCGCGTCATTGCTGGTATCGGTAACGCCTATAGCGATGAGATCCTGCACGCTGCGCGGATGTCGCCATTCAAATCGGCCAACAAAATCAACGATGCTGAACGTGAAGCGTTGCTCGGTGCGATTATCAGCATTGAACAAGATGCCGTCGAGCGGTCGGTAGGGCAGAAGGCAGCGACGCTCAAAGCCGAGAAGCGTTCGGGCATGCGAGTGCATGCGCGAACCGGTTTGCCATGCCCAGTGTGCGGCGACACGGTGGCGGAGATTTCGCTGGCTGATAAGAGCTATCAGTACTGCCCGACATGTCAGACCGGCGGCAAGAAACTCAACGATCGCCGGATGGACCGGTTGCTGAAATAGCAGGTTCGACAGGCAGGATCAGTGGCTTCGCCTGGCGAGGCAGCCGAATAGCCAGCAGCGAGACGAGCACGCCACTGGTCATCAGCATGATCCAGATGTGATGGAACGAGGTGACCGACACTTGGTGGGCGATCAGCGCAATGGCCGCAGCGACGCCGAGTGTGGTGCCGAGATTGCGGATTGCTTGACCGACCGCCGATCCGGCGCCGAGTTGATCTGGCGGCAGATCTTTGAGCGCAGCTGAGGACAGTTGCGGCAGGCACAGCGCCACGCCGCAGCCGGTAAGCGCGATAGCTGGTAAATAGATCGAGCTATGTTGCGGTGTTGCGGTGGCGTTGATGAAAAACCACAGACCGCCTGAACCCCGCACCAAGCCACCAATGAGTAGTAGCGGGCGCTGGCCGTATTTTGCAGCGAGCCGGCCGGTCTGCGGCGCTAATATCGCGACGATAAGCGGCCCCGGAGCGACGCCCACACCTGCTTGCAGGATCGAGAAGTGCCAAATTCCGGTAAGAAAGAGGACATTGCCCAGAAATGAGGCACTGAAGGCGATTGCGTACACGAACATGGCGGTATTGGCCCACCGGAAATTGGGCGATTCGAATAATCGCAAATCGAGCATCGGATTGGGGACCTTGGCACACCGCCAGAAGAAGGCGGCGATCAGGGCCAGGCCACCTAGGGTGCAGACGAGCAGGCCCACGCTGAGCCATCCCCACGATTCGGTCTGCACAATGCCGTACGACACCACGGCGAGGCCGCCCGCGAGTAGCAGCGCACCGAGCGGATCCGGCAGCCGCCCACGGACGACTTCCCGACCTTCAGGCAGTACCCGAAGACCGAGTAACAGACTGAAGATGCCCACGGGCAGATTGATGAAGAATGCCCAGCGCCAGCCCAGCGTCTCCACGACGAGCCCACCTAGGCTCGGCCCAGCTGCGCCAGAGATCGCACCGAGCGCACCCCAGATCGCGACCGCAATGGGCATCTTCTCCTTACTGAATGTCTGCAGCACGAGCGCTACCGAAGCGGGGATCATGGCCGCGGCGCCGAGGGCCTGCAATATCCGCGCCGATGAGGA
>JBDTCL010000267.1:0-10583 GCA_039923595.1 Antricoccus sp.
TAATGCGTCTAAGTCTTAATCTGTACCCTGTCCAGCCCGACTCCGCCGCGCTGTCGCGCCATCCAGCGGGCGACACTCTATGCAAACCCGAAATCACCACCCGGCCGACAACTCTCCAGTGAGGAACCCCATGCAGATTCAAGTTGACACCGATCACAACATCGAGGCATCCGAGAAGCTCATCGCCCACGTCGAGACCGAGATTCGTGCGGTGCTGGCGCGATTCGTCGAACATCTGACCCGTATCGAGGTTCATTTCAGTGACGAGAGCGCCGGGCGAGCTACCGGTGACGACCAGCGCTGCGTGCTACAGGCTCGTCCGGCCGGACGATCGCCCCTCACCGTCACCGATCAGGGACCAACCGTTGAGGAGGCGCTTAACGGCGCCGTCCACAAACTGAAAAGACTGCTGACGAGTGAGAATTTCAGCTCCGAGGATAGAACCGACCGGTCAACGATCCGGGGCCCGCACCACTAACCACCTGGGGCGCAGTGCGCTGGGGCTGCTCACCACGATCGGTTAGGTTCCCGCGCGATGTGCCGAGACAAAATTGCTACGCAGCGGCTACTAACAGGCATGTTGTACCCCTTCGGCGACTCCCGTCGTCGTGGATTGGCTCGGCGTTAGCAGCCGTGACGAGTCGTTCCTGGTAGGTGTCGCCCAGCTTTATCGAGACGTTTCGTCAGACTGACGTGGCGCACTTCATTGGCAGTCAGCAGGGGTCACCGGTTGCCTGCCACCGGCTGCTGGTGCTGGGCGCACCAGTCGCACAGGCGGCGATCGTCGGTGCCGGGGTGGTCGTGGTCGTGGCTCTTGATCTCGATGCCGTAGGGGCAGTCGTCGTTGTCGTGATACACCAAGTCGCCGGCGTCGGTGTCGGTGTGGAAGGCATCGGTTGTCGAGGCGGTCCCCTTTATTGGGGAGGAACTGTTTGCGGGTGCGTGCGCGGCGGACGGCTTGTTGGCATCCGGGTCGGTGGGCGGTTGGTTGGCATCCGGGTCGGTGGGCGGCTGGTTGGCGTTCGAGTCGGCACCTTTTTTGGTGCGGTCCAGGATTCGGTATGCGAGCAGTTTGACGCGGTCGCTGACCAAGGCCCAAATGATGGCGTAAGCCCAGACAAACCCCGCCCATCCCCAGCCGAGTGGTGTCATAAAAAGTCCATAGACGGCAATGAGGGTGGCAATGAGTTGGGTGCCCAGAACGGCCAGCAGCAGGATGCGAGCGGGCCGGATGGACCAGAACGGTCCGCGGGTGCGGGTCAGGAAAATGGTGAGGTGTCCGGCGACGGACAGCATCAGATACATCATCGTCTGCAGCCGTGGGTGACCGAGGTTGAAGACCTGATCGCCGAGATAGAACAGACCAAATGCCGCGATCGGGCCAACGACGCCCAGTACGGTGGCGATGCCGAGCACCCGGCGCATGTTCCAGGCTTCGGGCATCATCTTGTAGCGGACATTGTCGTAAGCAATAGACAGGATCGCGCCGTCGTTGAGTAGTGCCAGCATCACGATCATGATCGCGGTGACGGGATAGAAGTTGAAGACTAGGATCGCGAGTGTCATGAACAAAAGTACCCGTAGAGTTTCAGCGATCCGATATATAGCGTAGGAATTCATTCGCTGGAAGATCTTGCGACTTTCCTTGATCGCGTCAATGATCACCGACAAGCCGGGGGTGAGAAGCACGATCGCTGCGGCCGCGCGGGCGGCATCGGTCGCACCCGAGACAGCGATTCCGCAGTCGGCCTTCTTCAAAGCCGGTGCGTCGTTGACACCGTCGCCCGTCATCCCGACGATGTGACCGCGCCGCTGCAAGACATCGACGATGTGATATTTGTGCTCGGGAAAAACCTGCGCGAACCCGTCCGCGGTCTCGATGGACTCAGCAACCGCCGTAGTTTCTTTCTTTTTCACATCCCCCAGGCCAGCTGCATCAAGAATGTTTGTGCCGAGCCCGACCTTGGCAGCGGTCTCTTTGGCGATCGCTATCGCATCGCCGGTGACCATCTTTACGCTCACCCCCATCGCCTTCGCCGTAGCGATCGTCGTCTTCGCGTCCGTGCGGGGCGGGTCGAACAGCGGAAGCACGCCGAGGAATCGCCACTCGCCGCTACCGTCGGCACGAGCCACACCCAGGGATCGGAAGCCTTTGGCGGCGAAATCGTTCACCGCGGCATCGACGGCGGGTCCGATTCTCGCGGAATCATCGGCGAGAGCAAGGATGACCTGCGGTGCGCCTTTGCTGACCTTGAACGTCATGCCGTCAGTGTCGGTGACAGTGGCTTCGGTGCGTTTATCGACCGGGTTGAACGGCTCAAAGTGGGTGATCGTGTAGGCGTCCAGAGCTCTCTGCTGCTCCAGACCGCCCAAGACGGCGAGATCGATCGGGTCGTCGTTATCGGCGCGCGAAGCCAGTGCGCCGGTCAAGATCACGTCCGCGGCAGTGACTTCCGCGACGCTGAACGGGTCGCCGAGGGTGAGGGAGTTCTGAGTCAGGGTGCCGGTTTTGTCCGCGCACAGGATGTCCACACCGGCGAGTTCCTCGATGGCCACCAATTTGCTGACGATGGCCTTCTGCTTAGCCAACAGCCGGGCGCCGACGGCCATCGTCACCGATAGCACGGTAGGCATGGCGACCGGGATCGCCGCAACGGTCAATACCAGAGCGAACTGCAACGTGGTCAGGATCGGATCCCCGCGCAGGATGGCCACGACCACGATCACCGACACCAGCGCGACCGCCAGAATGATCAGATAGTTGCCGATCTTCAGGACAGCTTTTTGGAAGTGGCTGACAGTGTGTGCGTCCTGCACGAGTTCGGCGGTCTGGCCGAAGTAGGTGTGGGTGCCGGTGGCGTAGACCAGGGCGCCGATCTCACCACGGCGGATGACCGACCCCGAGTACACCGCAGCCCCCGGTTTGCACGTTGCCGGCAGCGATTCTCCAGTGAGCGCGGACTGGTCGACCTCGATCTCGTCGCCGTCGAGCAGCCGGGCATCGGCCGGCACGATGTCACCGAGCCGCAGCCGGATCACATCACCGGGCACCAGTTCACGTGAAGGCGGTGTGGTCCACGCGCCGTCGCGTTTGACGCGCGCGTTAATCGCAAGTTTGGCCTTTAACGCCTCGATGGCGTTGCCCGCTTGGCGTTCCTCGGTGTAACCCACCATCGCATTGGCAAGCAACAGCACCAGAATGATGAAGAAGTCCGGCCAGTGACCCACCGCACCGGACAGGATCACCGCCACTTCGATCATCCACGGGATCGGTCCCCAGAAATAAGACAAGAACTTCAGCAGCGGGTTCGTCTTGTGCTCGGCGATCTCGTTCGGACCGTACTGAACCAGTCGCTGTGCCGCTTCAGTCTGGCTCAGCCCGTCCGGTGAGCTCTCAAGCTGCTTCTGCACCTCGGCCATCGGTAGCGATTTCAGGTCCGGTTCGGACGTCGATGAGCCAATTGCCGCGGACTTAGTCGTCTCAGTGCTCACGATCGTTGTCCTTCTGCTCGATGGTGGCGAGGCCGTCTGAGACGCTCTGGCCACTGAGTTGTTGTGGCTGGGCGAGCGGTCGGTCGCTGGGCGAGGTCCACCATCCGGCGAACATCCGCTGGCGACGCCGACCGTGTCGGGCTGTTCATTGTGGTGGGTTCCAGGTCCAGTCCCGGATCTCGGGGAGATCCAGGCCGTGCTTATTGATGTACATCTTGTGCTCGACAAGTTTGTCGGCCATCGTCTGCTTGAGGTAATCGCCGGTCGCACCGAGTTGCGGGAGACGTTCGATGACGTCCTGGACAAGATGGAACCGGTCCAATCGGTTCTGCACTCGCATATCGAACGGGGTAGTGATGGTGCCTTCTTCGTTATAGCCGCGGACATGCAGGTTGCGGTTCGTGCGGCGATAGGTCAGCCGATGAATCAAGGTCGGGTATCCGTGGAAGGCGAAAATGATGTGCTTATCCCGAGTGAACAAAGCATCGAAGTCAGCATCGGACAGCCCATGCGGGTGTTCGCTGGCCGACTGCAGCCTCATCAGGTCCACCACGTTCACGACCCGGACCTTCAGCTCAGGCAGGTTCTCGCGCAGGATCGACACCGCCCCAAGTACCTCGAGGGTGGGGGTGTCACCGCAGCAGGCCAGTACGACATCAGGCTCGGCGCCCCGGTCGTTACCAGCCCACTCCCAGATCCCGATACCTTCGGTGCAGTGCACCTCCGCTTCGGCCATCGACAGCCACTGCGGCATGGCGTGTTTGCCAGCGACGATCACATTGACGTAGTGCCGACTGCGCAGGCAGTGATCAGCGACCGACAGCAGGCAATTGGCATCCGGCGGGAGATAAACCCGAACTATGTCTGCCTTCTTGTTCACCACGTGGTCCAGAAAACCGGGGTCCTGGTGGGTGAAACCATTGTGATCCTGCTGCCAGACGTGGGAGGTCAGCAGGTAATTCAGCGACGAGATGTCGCGTCGCCACGGCAGCGCCTTAGTGATCTTGAGCCACTTGGCGTGCTGGTTAAACATCGAGTCAACGATATGGATGAACGCCTCATAGCAGTTGAAGAGCCCATGCCGGCCGGTGAGCAGATAACCCTCCAGCCAGCCCTCGGACTGGTGCTCAGACAGCATCGAGTCCAGCACCCGCCCCGAGCGGGCGAGAAACTCATCACCCTCGACGGCGCGGGCATCCCACTGCCGATCGGTGACGTCGAACACCGCGCCGAGCTTGTTCGACAGGGTCTCATCCGGGCCGAAGAGCCGGAAGTTTCGCTGGCCATCGTTGAGGCTGACGACATCGCGCAGGAACTCGCCGAGCACGCTGGTGTCCTCGGCGGTGACCGCGCCCGGCGCAGGCACGGCGACGGCATGGGTCCGGAAGTCCGGCATCTGCAGATCGCGCAGCAGCAGCCCGCCATTGGTGTGCGGGTTGGCACCCATCCGGCGATCGCCCTGCGGGGCAAGGGATGCCAGGTCGGAAAACAGCCGACCGTCTTCGTCGAACAGCTCATCGGGCCGGTAGCTACGCATCCAGCTGTCGAGTTGCTCGACGTGGCCGGGATGCTCGTCGTTGACCAACAGTGGCACCTGGTGGGCGCGGAAGGTGCCCTCGATCTGCAGCCCATCGACCACCTTCGGCCCAGTCCAGCCCTTCGGGGAACGCAACACGATCATCGGCCACCGGGGCCTGGTGGTGTTGCCGCCGGTGCGGGCATCGGTCTGAAGGCGGCGGATGGTCTCGATCGTGTCGTCTAGGACGGAGGCCATCAGCTCGTGCATTGTTTCTGGATCGTCACCTTCGACGAAGCGCGGGTCCCAGCCGCAGCCGCGTAGGAACTGTTCCAGCTCCTCATGCTCGATGCGGGCCAGCACGGTCGGGTTGCTGATCTTGTAACCGTTCAGATGCAAGATTGGCAACACCGCGCCGTCGTTGATCGGGTTGAGGAACTTGGTGGACTGCCAGGCCGTGGCCAGCGGTCCGGTCTCGGCCTCACCGTCGCCGATGACACAGGCCACGATCAGGTCAGGGTTGTCGAACGCGGCGCCGAAGGCATGGCTTAGCGAGTAACCGAGCTCGCCGCCTTCGTGAATCGAACCCGGTGTGGTCGGGGCGACATGACTGGAGATTCCACCGGGGAAGGAGAATTGGGTGAACAATCTCTTCAACCCGGCCTCGTCCTGGCTGATGTCGGGGTAGATCTCGCTATAGGAACCCTCGAGGTAGGTATTGGCCACCAGCGCGGGGCCACCATGACCAGGGCCTGCGACGTAGAACATGTCCAGGTCGTACTTGGTGATTGCCCGGTTGAGATGGACATAGATGAAGTTCTGGCCCGGCGTGGTTCCCCAGTGACCGACGACCAGCGGTTTTACATCGGCTAGCGCTAGGGGACGCTTGAGCAGCGGATTGTCATAGAGGTAGATCTGGCCCACCGACAGGTAATTTGCAGCGCGCCAGTACGCATCCATTCGGTGCAGCAGTTCCAGGTCCAGGGTTCGGGCGATCGTCAGGCTCGTCATGGTCTAGCTCCTCAGGTTGTGCTGTTGTCGATCACGCGGTGCAGCTGCGTGCCGGTCGGTGTCAGAGATGGTGGTGCCTGCTGTTGCGGCGAGTAGGGCTGCAGCGTCGGTCAGCAAACCGATTGACGCTGACCCGCCCGTGGCGGCGACAAACCGGCGGCAACCCTCGATCTTGGGTGCCATGGAGCCTGCCGGAAACGACATGCCGGCCAGTTCATCCAGACCCAGCTGCGTGAGTGGCCGGGCCTTCGGCGTTCCGAAATCGGTCATCACTGCTGCGACGTCGGTAAGCACCAGCAACCGGTCGGCATGCACCGCGATGCCCAGCATGGCCGCTACGTAGTCCTTGTCCACTACAGCTTCGACCCCGCTCAGCTGGCCGCCCTCAACAGTGACTGCGGCTCCCCCACCACCGCCGCAGACAACCACAGCGCCAGTGTCCAGCAATCCGGTGACGGAGGCTTGTTCGACAATCCGCTGCGGTTGGGGGGAGGCGACAACCCGTCGCCAGTGATCGCCGTCGGCGGCGACACTCCAACCGTGCCGGTCGGCGAGCTTGTGCGCCTGCTGATCGGAGTAGCCGGGTCCCACGAACTTGTCCGGTGCATTGAAGGCGGCATCGTTTTGGTCAACCACGGTTTGGGTGATGAGGCTGACGATCGGTTTGTCTACTCCAGCGTTGCGCAGCGATTGGATCAGCCAGTAGCCGATCATGCCTTGGGTCTGCGCGACGAGGTCGTCCAGTGGATACGGCCTGCTCAGGGCGCTATCTGATGCACTTTCCAAGGCGAGCATGCCGACTTGCGGACCGTTGCCGTGACAGATGAGCAGCTCGTGCTCGATCGCCAACGGTGCGAGAGCCTGCGCCGCTGCGCGTACGTGAATCAACTGGATGCCGGCATCGGCCTTCTCACCTCGCTGCAACAGGGCATTGCCGCCCAGCGCAACCACGATCCTCATAACAGCGGCCAATACGCAAACGGCTCGGCGGCAGAAATCCGGAGCTCATTGATTGCAACGTGCGCCGTATGACCGTATCGCGCTCGCCACATCACATCGGGTAGCTCGGAATCGACACCGAGAACGTCTGTCATCGCACGCGGCCTTTCAGCTATAAGTACGAAGCCGCCGTAGTGGTGTTGTGCTTGCAAGGCGCAGCGGCGGTGATCGTCTGTGTTCAAATCCCACGAGACTAAGGCATAACCGAGGTGAGAACTAATCTGCCGCAGCGCCCAGTCGATTTGATGCATCGGATGCCGGTCCACACTGTTCAAACTATGGCCGCCAGCAAAGGGAAGATCGGTGCGAAGTTGGGGTCTCTGGATGGTGCGAAGTTGGGGTCTCTGGATGCGGTGAGCCTGATGCTCTTGAGAACGTGGCCGTGAGGCAACGAGGGCGGTTCCAGACCGGCAGTTTCCCTGCAAGTTTCAGTGAACCCTTCGCCCAGATCAATGTCAAACGACTCTCAGCAAGACTGCTGTCGCGACTTCGCCGGGCGGCGACAGCAGTCGGCACGGCGTCAGATTCGGCATCGGCTTCGCCAGAGCTGAAGTACCCATCATGGGTACACCGAGTTGTCTACCTAACAGCGACAACTATTCCTGGGGAATAGAACGGGTCCTGCTGCGGGCGCCGAACCGGTCGCAGTTCCTGCAACAGGAAGCCCACAGCAAACAGAGTTACAATGACAAAGATATGCCTCGTGATTAAGGGCATAAGACTGACCGAAGTTCAGTCGTGCCCTCCGCGCTAAAGATCGCGCGCCATAAATGACAGAATATCGAGGACACCGCGATGGAACCAGAAGTCAACGCCACCGAGAAGATTCCTCATCCGCTCCTAAGCGCCGAACAGCAGAGCGCCGATGAGTTTGACTTGCAGACCAGTCTTAGTGATTTGGCCGGGTTGATCACCGGCAGTCTCGGACTACCAGAACTGCTGCAGCGGGTGGCGACATTCGCGGCGCACGCAATCCCGGGCGCAGATGGTGCCGGGGTGACACTGCTACGGATGGACCGGCCGGATAACCGCGTTGAGGCCCTCGCCGCTAGCGACGATTTTGTGGCCGAGATCGATAAGATCCAGTACTCGATCCTCAACGAGGGGCCATGCATCACCGCTGCGTTGGAGGGCCGGACCGTTCGCTCCGGGTCACTGGGCGGGGAAAAGATGTGGCCACGGTTCGGACCCCGGGTCGGCCGCCTCGGCATCCACAGCGCGTTATCGCTGCCGCTACTGATCCCCGACAGCGTAGTCGGTGCCATCAACGTTTACGCACGCGGCAAGGACGTTTTCGATGACCACGCCGCTCGGCTCGGTGAACTTTTCGCCGCCCCCGCCGCAGTCGCGGTTCATAATGCCCAAATTCTCACCCAGGCCCGCGCGTTGACCGCCCAACTACAGACCGCGCTCGCGAGCCGGCCAGTGATCGATCAAGCCATCGGACTGCTGCGCGGGCGAACTGGGGGCACAGGCGAGGAAGCGTTTAGCCGGCTACGGGCGATTAGTCAATCCGAGCACACCAAACTCGCCGACGTCGCCGCGCACATCGTTGATGAGGCTGTCCGTCGAGCGCGCTCTCGCCACACCGATTCCTAAAAATCGAGGACGCTGGCCGAGCGCGTCGCGATCGCTTGTGCATCTCAGGTCTACGCAAATGTCGCCGTGACCGGTAGAGTGAATCTCGGAGTCTCCAGGACCAGGGCCCTGACCCACCGTCCCACCACTTCACCTCTCGCCGCGGCTTGCGGCGTTCGGCTCACGCTCACGACTAGACGCCCGGGAGCGCCCACCGGAGCAGAGCCGTTGTGATGATTACCCCGGGGTTGGCAGCCGAACTGGATTTGCTGACCCAAGCCCTGGACCTCCCCGACACGGACGTCGCCGACACCATCATGCGACTCGCCGCCGACGCACACACCGCCGTGATTTCCTACCTCGGACTGTCCGTCGCCATTACCACCGCACAGTCACAGTTCGACTTCACCGTCCTGGAGGAACCCACTACAGCCGATGACATCCGAACGTCACTACTAGTGCCCCTGTCCACTGATCCCGACGGCCTGCGCACGGGCCCGGCGTCGATTGCGCTGATCCTGTATGCAGCCACCCCGGGCGCGTTCATCGACTTAGCAGCGGACCTGTCCTGGATCACCGGCCAGACCATGGCAGAGTTCCCGCTCGATACGCACCTAACCCTTCCGCCAAGTCATAGCGATCGGACCCCAATCGCGACGATGTCCACCATCAATCAAGCACTCGGCGTGCTGATCGGACGCGGCTCAATCCCCGAACAAGCCGAACGTGATCTACACGCGCGAGCGGTCTCCGCTGGTATCGAACCGCTAGGTGCTGCAACACTCATCCTCGCCAGTCTCAGGCCACCGGAACCGAAACCTGCGTGATGCACCCGCGTAACCAGGCCAACCTACGCGAGGTGGGAACTGCAACTCAGTTTCGTCGGATCAATATTTACAATTGCGCCAAGATCGCGCGAGGCCGCGCATACCGCCAACGGTGATCTCAAGCCCGCCAGCAGTGAACCCGCCACCCAGCACGCCGCTCGTGACCATCAACCACCCGGCGAGGAGCAACGTTGCCGGAAACCCCAATGATCATCCCGGGCACGGCGTCTATCTAAGCGCTGTCACTCTGGTCGGCGAAGCGCTTCATATCGGGCGATGCGTATTCGGTTTCATCGATCGCGCCGCGAGCGAAACGCTCGTGCAGAATGCGCTACGCCGTGTGGTGCGAGGGGCGCGCATTAGGCAATCTCTGGCCTGGGTGCGAGCGCCCGAGAAGGCGCGATTTTCTCATCTGTGCCGGTGATGTACGTGACAAGATGGTCGTATGGGCCTAGTGCACGGTCCTACAGCTGGCTGCTCACGAGCCGCTGCATCACGCACAGCTACGTTCGCCGATCAAGGCCGAGACCCGAGATATATCTGGTTTCTGGCCCTCAGAAACCCTGAAACGGAGCCCCTGAAACGGTTCCACAGCGGCGTCTTGCCCGATCGGATGAGTCGGGGTATCCCGAGGATCTCACCCGGGCGACCTCCAGCCATACGTCCGGGACGGGGAACCTCTTGCCACGGTCCTTAGCCAGCGAACGCACTGGACAACCGCCGATGTGCTCATGTCCGAACGGTGGTGGTCTTCGCAAGGGTGTCGACGATGCCCTTCTCGTACGGGGTGGGGCTCACGGCGAAGGTGGCCTCGAAAGAGCTGGAATCGAACTGATAGGGGGCGGTGTATTGGTATGCCATCTCGAGGGTTTCGCGGGCGGATTTGTTGAACAGGGCGCCGAATCGCATGGTGAGTGCACTCATCGTGTGGTGGTGACCGGTGCTTCCGGTAGCGATGCTCATGTATTGCTCGCCGGTGAGAGCTGGACTCGCGGTGGGAAGATGCCATGCGCGGCCGCGGGCGCGTGGATCAGTGCCAAGAATGGCCAGGGCGTCGCCGATGTCGCGGGTGTAGGTCATGGAATGCAATTGGGTGGCGTCGTAGAACCAGGTGGGCTTCTTACCCGCTGTGATCTTGTCCAGGACGTAGGCGTTGAACA
>JBDTCL010000268.1:0-5234 GCA_039923595.1 Antricoccus sp.
GGTGGTCTCACTCATCGCGATCGGGCTGGGGTTATTCGCGTTTAGCCAAGCAAATCGTTGGAATAAACTGCGCAAACAAGGGTGGTCGTCGATGGCTGTTCGCGTGGTGCCAGACCACGCCCAAGAAGAAGCGTCGAAGACGTTGCTAGATACGCTCGACGGTTCGTGGCGATTAGCGGTGATTGGCTACCCGTTAGAGGCACGTGACGCGATTGCCGAGAGTGCTCAGATGGAGTACGTCGGTCGCATCGCGCATGATAAGCCGATTTTGATGAGACCCAAGGACCAGTCGACATCGCGATTCGAGTATTTCTGTTACGCGAAAAGTCGCGCGTCGTTGCAGGGTGGTCAGTCATAGTGGGCCACGAGATGTCTGCTGCCGACGACCCACGAACCGCGCGGCATGAGAAGTCGAAGGATCGGTTCTTTTTCGCAACTATCGGTGGTGCGGTGCTTGTCAGTGTCGCCGGAATTTTTATTGCGACCCAAGGCAAAGTGTGGGTCCTCGTCGGTATCGCCCTGTTTCTGATAGGTGCACTGATGGGAATCGCAGCATTACTCGGTTTCTTGTATCGCGCCCGCGCGCGCCGCACGTTGAACGCCCATCCGTGGCGGCGGGTGCCGGTCAAGATTCTGCACCGGCCAGCGCCGGGACGCCGAGGACGACTGATCGTACAAACTACCGACAGCGCTCGGCATGCATTCGGGATCACCGGTGTCGGTGAAGAGTTCATTGCGGCGGCGACGGAGGTCGGGGCCTTAGAGTACGCGGGTGACCTTGATAAGCCAGGGATGCTCTTTGCCCGCATCCCGGACGGCGACAATGTATATGTAGCAATGGTTTCATCGCGATCACGATCAGGAGACGACACATGAGTAAGGTGCGAATTGTCGCAGCCGTACCGCTAAGCGACCACTTGGCCGAAAGCATCACTGCGGTCGATCCCTGCATCGAGCTGGCCTACGAGCCATCGTTCTTCCCACAAGAGCGTTATATCGGCGATCATCACGGCACCCCGCAGCATAATCGCTCTGATGCCGATCAGCACCGTTTTGAAGACCTGATCGATACCGCGGAGGTTCTTTATGGCGTGCCGGACGGCAAACCCACGCAGCTTGGCCGAACGGTCCGCGCTAATAGCCGTTTGCGTTGGGTCAATATGCAAATGGCTGGCGGCGGTAGCCAGGTCGCGCGATGCGGGTTTGACCAGTCGGATCTGGACCGAGTCACATTCACCACAAGTGCGGGTGTGCATGCGCAGATGCTCGCTGAGTTCGCAATCCTTGGAATCTTCGCCGGCGCCAAACGATTGTGGTCGTTGCAAGCTGATCAGAACGTACACCGTTGGCCAACCCATCGCACGCCCACGCGGTCAGTGCGGGACGCAACACTGCTGATCATCGGTCTGGGTGAGATTGGCAAAGCGACTGCTGCTGCCGCGGCCGCCCTCGGTATGCGGGTGATCGGTACGAAGCGGCGTGTCGAGGACATCGCGTACGTCGATGCGGTATTCACGAACGAGCATTTAGCACAGATCATCGGTGAAGCTGACCACATCGTGATCACCCTCCCTGGAACACCGCAGACAGATCGACTCGTCGACGAGGCGCTACTCGCGCGAGCGAAGCCGGGGGTGAACATCATCAACGTAGGTCGGGGAACGGTCATCGATGAGCCCGCGCTTGTCGCGGCACTAAAGTCTGCTCAGGTGGGCTCTGCTGCGCTTGATGTATTCGCCGCCGAACCATTGCCTAAAGACAGTCCACTTTGGGATATGCCCCAGGTCATTATCAGTCCGCATTCGAGCGCGCTCGATGACAAGGAAGAGGAGCGAGTGGTGGACCTTTTCATCCGTAATCTGCGCAGTTATCTCGTCGGCGATGCACTCATCAACAAGGTTCATCCAGAACTCGGCTATTAGCTAACCCGTGATGGCCTCGTATAGGGCGATGAAACCAAGTACGAAAAAGACGACGGTTGCGACGAGCTGAATTTTTTTCAGCGGAATCTTGCGTCGAATGACCTTCCCGAGCAAAATCGCAAGGGCGGCGACGATCACGAGCGCTAACCACGCGCCAATACCTACCGAGAGCGGCGCTTGATAGCGGGCGGTCAGCGCCGCTGTTGCCAGTTGTGAGGCATCCCCCCACTCGGCGGCGAATAGCACAGTGAACGAGATGGCCCCCATTTTCAAGGGCGAAGTTGTCGCGGCCGACGTGAGGTCCTCTTCGTCCTCCTTGCCGCGTACTTCTCTGAGCAAAACGAGGGCGCCGATAAAGAACAACGCCGCGACCACATACGCCACGACAGAGTTCGGCAACAGGTGCAGCAGCGAGCCGGCGGTGACCGCAATCGCGCACTGCACTAAAAATGCAAGACTGACACCGACAAAGACGGGCAGATGCTTGTAACGAGTGGAAAGAACCAAGGTGGCGACGAGGGTCTTGTCGGGCAACTCGACTAGCAGTATCGAGCCGAAGGCGACTGCAAGCGCGACGAAATCCACTTGGCCGAGCCTAGTCGATAGCAACGATCTGCTGGGCTGCCACCGCTAATGGACGAAGAACGATAGTCTCGGACGTGTGCCCGATCGCTACGCTTACCTTGGTCCTGCAGGAACCTTCTGCCAGCAGGCACTGCTGACTCTTACTGAGGTGAGTGGCAGCGAGCAAATACCGTTTTCTGGCGTGCCTGCGGTTTGTGCAGCAGTCCGTGAGGGAGCAGCCGACTACGGTCTGGTGCCGATCGAAAACAGTGTCGAGGGTCCGGTGCCGACTACCACTGATGAACTCGTACTCGGAGCGCCACTGCTGATTGTGGGCGAGATCTTCCTACCCGTTTCATTCGTACTTGCGGTCCGTCCTGGACAGAGCCAGTCTGAGATCCGGTCGATCGCGACGCATCCGCATGCGCATGCGCAAGTACGTCAATGGCTAGATCGTCACCTACCCAACGCGCATTACACCGCAGCACCTTCGACATCAGAAGCCGCCGAATGGGTCAGCCGCGGTGAGCAGGACGCAGTGGTGTGCGCCTCGATCGCAGCGTCGAACCAGTCATTACAGGTGCTCGCAGATCGCATCGAAGACACTGCTGGTGCGGTGACTCGATTTGCGTTGTTGCATCAGCCAGGCAATATCGCGGCAATGACCGGCAATGATCGCACTACGTTTGTGGTCCATATCCAACAAGAGCGATCGGGCGCCCTCAACGGAGTGCTCAGCGAGTTGGCTGCTCGCTCGATCAACCTCACCAGAATTGAATCGCGACCGTGGCGCGAGCGAATCGGCGAATACCACTTCATCCTCGAATGCGAAGGCCATGTCGGCGATCCGCGGGTGGGTGACGCGCTCGCGGCCTTACACCGGGTGTGCGCCGATGTACGGTTCCTTGGTTCGTATCCGCGGACCGATCGCGCCAATGAAACACTGCCTAATGAGGCTTCCGATGCCATCTTCGCTACTGCCGCGCAGTGGCTCGACGGCATTCGCAAAGGAGAGGTTAACTAGTGCAACTCTTTTTGGTGAGGCACGCGCAATCGGTCGCAAATACGACCCATGTCATCGCCTGTGAGATGCCCGGAAGCCCATTGTCTGTGCACGGCCTCACCGAGGCAGACGCGCTTGCTGCTCAGTTGATCGCACTCGATATCGAAGCTGTCTATCACAGTCGCATGCGGCGCACCGCCCAGACGATCGCCCCGCTAGCCGCGCGAGCCGCCGTGACCCCCATCGAGCTCAGCGGAATTCACGAGGTGCAACTGGGCGATCTCGCTGAACATAATGATGAACATGCTCACCGCGAGCTCGATGCCTTGGCGACGCGCTGGAATATCGATGATGCGATTGATGAGCGGCGTCCGGACGGCGAGTCTGGTCGCGAGGTGCTCGAGCGGATGACGAGCGACTTCGATCGCATTCGCCGCGAGCACGGTCACTCCGACCGCGCCGTGGTTGTGGTCGCCCACGGGCTATGCCTTCGTACTGCTGCGCACAGATGGGCTGGCGGCATCTCGGCGCCATTCGCATTTCATAATTTATTGCCCAATACCGGAATTATCACGATCGATGTCCCGGCGAATCCCGCTGCGCGACCAATGATTGTCGATTGGGCAGGTCTCGGCGTCGGCTAGAGATACAGGCCGATGGAGACGTCGATCCGCTCTGCAGCGACGGCATGCACGTCTCGCTCGCGCAAGATGATGTACACCTCGGCCTGAATTTCGACCTCCGCTTGATCTTCTTGGGCAAACAACACTCGATCACCGAGCTTGACGTTGCGTACACTAGCGCCAGCGCCAAGAACTTCACCCCACAGCAGCCTTTTAGCAACTTGGGCTGTGGCCGGGATCAAGATCCCGCCAGCGGAGCGTCGATCGCCTTCTTCGGCACTCAATTTTACGAGCAGTCGGTCGTGCAACATCATGATGGGCAGCGCGTCATCATGGTCTTTAGCGATCGGCATGATCACCGATGTTCGGCATGTGGACGTGCTGCGGTCCGAGTTTGGATACTGAGTCGACACCGAGTAGCTGCATCGTTCGGGTCATTTCCGCAGTCAGTATCTCAATGGTTCGGCGAACGCCCCGATAACCGCCGGCCATGAGCCCGTATAGGTACGCGCGCCCAATCATGGCTGAGTTTGCGCCTA
Organism: Antricoccus sp.; assembly: GCA_039923595.1. Classification (GTDB taxonomy): domain Bacteria; phylum Actinomycetota; class Actinomycetes; order Mycobacteriales; family Antricoccaceae; genus Antricoccus. Next base: position 4,652 of record JBDTCL010000268.1, read on the forward strand.
AGGCAAGCGCGGCAACGATATCGCCGCCATTCATAATTCCACCGTCGACTAGGAGTTCGACGTCACTTCCCATTGCCTGGCGCATCTGTGGCAGCAACGCCAGTGGCGGACGTCCGCGGTCGAGTTGGCGGCCACCATGATTGGAGAGCCACAGTGCATCGGCACCTAGATCGATGGCACGCTGCCCGTCCGCAATCGATTGGATCCCTTTCAGGACAAGCTTTCCGGGCCACACCTTGCGCAAGAATTCGACATCCTCAAATGTCACGGTCGGATCAAACATGTTGTTGATCATGGTGGCGACCGTGCCACCGGATTGACGAAGTGAAGCGAACTCTAGTGGAGGAGTGGTCAATAGATTCGCCCACCAGGACGGATGTAGCGCCATATCGGTGAATGTTTTCGGTGTCAGCTGTGGCGGAATTGTCAGCCCATTGCGCACGTCTCGGCGGCGTTGGCCAGCGACCGCGGTGTCCACTGTTACCAACAGAGCTGTGTATCCCGAGGCGATTGCGCGATCAACGAGTGCTTGGCTCGCGGCACGGTCGTTCCAGACGTAGAGCTGAAACCACCGGGCGATGTC
>JBDTCL010000269.1:0-4130 GCA_039923595.1 Antricoccus sp.
CGTGAACTTATCCACCACCTGGCCGAAATCGCGTTGTTACGCGATCTCTATCCACATACCCACCTTTAAACTTGAGGAGCTCGCGATATGCCCGGACAAGCTGCCCCCATCGCCAACGAGGTTGACGGATACCTCGCCTATCTGGCACAACAGCAGGACGCCTTCCGAATTGTTACTCATGGTCTGACTGACGACCAGGCACGCCAAGTGCCATCAGCGAGCGCTCTCAGCGTCGGTGCACTGATTGCCCATGTCACCAATGTCCAAGCGGGCTGGCTTGCAGACGTTCAAGCTGCTCCCGAGCTCGCGCCGGACCAGGAAGCATCTGATCAAGGATTTCACTTTGGTGCCGACGACAAATTGGCCGATGCGATCACCCAATTCGACGAGGTCAGTGCGCTAGTCCTGCAGGCGATCAGAACCCTCCCGCTCGACACACCGGTCCCCGTTCCACCAGCGCCCTGGAATCCCCGCGACGTGCAGCACTGGTCAGTGCGCTGGGTATGGCTACACCTGATCGAGGAACTCGCCCGGCATGCTGGACATGCCGACATTGTGCGCGAATCAATCGACGGCGCGACATTATATGAGTTGATGGCCGCATACGAAGGTTGGCCAGCCACCGATTGGCTCACCCCTTGGCGTCCCCCGACCGTGGAGCACTAGGGCGCCAAGGCCGCGCTGATAGATTTGCATCGATCTCATTCGTAGCGCCAAAGGAATGCCCATGCCTGCCGTCCTTCGGCGTAGCGCCAGTCAGTCGTACGTGGCGCTCTGGATTGCGGCTGCTTTTGTGTTCGTGACCATCGTCGCGACGGTGGAATGGTCCGGTAACCGGGTCCTGCTCACGAAGCTGAATCTGATCAGCCCCGGGGCGGATCCCGCGGCTGCGACCGATCAGTTCATTGGCGCAATTGCCGCAGCGGCGCTGCTGGGTATAGCGGTATCGCTCCTCAGCCGGATGGACCGTCTCAGCTGGGTGAGCGTCCAATGCATAAGTGGCACAGTCGCGCTCCTCTGGACCCTCGCGATGAGTGTGGCCCGCGGCGCCGGTCTTGGAGCGCTCTCGACCCCACGCGATCAAACGTATGTCGCTCAGCATTGGATTACCTTTCTGCAACGTCTCGATGCCGCTGGCTCCGCCTGGTACTTGATTGCGGTGGCTGTGCTTTGCGCAATCGCCGTCGTCGTGCTTAATGCCGGTGTTCAATCCTTGTGCGGCGCCGCGCAGGCGAAGCGTTTCGCCCTCGTGGCCGCGATGGCGCCGTGCGCCGCTTGGTATAGCGAGGGCGCCACATCACTGTCGGTGCTGCTTATCTGCGCAACAATCGGGTTAGCTGCGATGGCCAGTGAGCGCGGTCGCGGTCTCGGCTGGTCGACAAGTTTAGGTGTGGTCGCCGGATTGTTGCTCGCGGTGGCTTCGATGGTCAGCTACGACAACGCCGTAGTGGGAATAGGCATTCTCATCATCTTCTTTTTGAGGCGTCGATCATTGATGATCCTGGTCGCTGGCGCCGGACTTGGCGTCGGACTACTTGTGGCGCTTATCCTGGGCTGGTCATGGAGTCGTCAGCTATCTGGCGCGACTCAAATTGAGCAGCTCGCGATCGGTGACTATTTTGCCTTCGCCGTCGCCGCGATCGTCTTCTCTTTCGTACTCGGTGGACCGCTGTTTGTCGCTTCCTGGCGAAAGGCACGCATCTCGGCAAGCTGGCCGCTGATCCTCACCGGACTTTGCGGTGTACTTTTCGTGCTGATCGCCCGCACGTTCACCACCTCGTTCATCAGTGCCTCCGCCGGGTGGCTGCTGATTCTGAGCGCTGGTTGTACTGCCCCTGAGTCCGGTGGCGCCAGACCAACCGGACCCACCAAACTACTGTTGGCATTAACCGGTGGTTGGGCGATTGTGTTCACGGTTGTTCTCGCTAGGTGAACGCCCACGGAACTGAAGGAGGCAATCATGACAGAGGTTGGTCGCAATATCGCTGCGCTAGTACTCGACGAGCTCTCGGCGCATGGCGAATTGGCTGCTCAGCTCACTGACGGGCAAAGCAAGCTGCCCACGGCATGCCCTGGGTGGAATACGAGGGATGTTCTCGCGCACGTCAGCAGCACCGAGCGCATGCTCGAGGGCCTTTCCGATCCTGCCCACGAACTAAGCGGCAATCACGAATATTTGAAAACACCGATGAGTGTGCGGATCGAGGTCCCGATTGATCTGCGCCGTTCGATGACCCTGGATGCGCTCAAAATCGAGTTCGCGGACATGGTTCGCAGACGCAGGGCAACACTTCGCGCTCCGGACTACGATCTCGATGCTCAGATTGCGAGTCCGTTTGGGATGAAGCCAGCCGGTTGGGTTCTCACCAGGCGCCTTGTCGATCTAGTCGTTCATGAGCAAGACATCCTGCGAGCGCTGCACCAGCCAATGCGACTTGGAGCGGCTGCCCCCGTCGCGCTCGCGGCACTCACCGATCGATTGTCCGATATCTTTAACCCAGGGCAGTCATTGCTTGGCGCAACTGTGCGATTGACGATCACCGGTATCGGCGCTCAATCCATCGACCTAGGTCACAGCGGCGCGCGCCGAGCCGCGGCGACGATCACCGTTGATGCACAAACTGCGTTCCTGCTGCTTGCCGGACGCGCTCAAGTGAGCGAATTAACAATCGCTGTCGAGGGTGATCACACCCAAGCCAGCATCGTGCTTGATCACGCAGTCGTGACCTAACTAAGCGAGCGCGACCAAGTCGGCAAGGTCATCCGACCAATTATCCTCGACGCCATCGGGCAACAGGATAACTTTTTCCGGCTGCAAGGCCTGCACTGCGCCTTCATCGTGGGTCACCAGGATTACCGCACCGGTATAAGTCTTCAACGCGTCGAGCACTTGACCACGTGAGACCGGATCCAGGTTGTTGGTTGGCTCATCTAGTAGGAGCACGTTGGCGCCGCTGCTGACCAAGCTTGCTAAGGCCAATCGCGTCTTTTCACCGCCAGATAGCGTTCCGGCCAGCTGCAAGACGCTATCACCGGAGAACAAAAAGGCACCAAGAATCTTGCGCAGATCTGTCGAGGCGGCCTCTGGCGCGGCTCGGGTGATGTTCTCAAGCACCGAGGCGGTCGGGTCGATGAGATCGTGTTCTTGGGCGAAGTAACCCATCCGCAGCCCGTGCCCCGCAATCACGGTGCCGCTGTCGGGTGCTTCAACGCCGTATAGCAGCTTCAACAGGGTTGTTTTCCCCGCACCGTTGAGACCGAGAATTACCACTCGCGCGCCTCGGTCAACGGCAAGGTCGACTCCGGTAAAGATTTCTAGTGAACCGTATGACTTCGACAGACCCTCGGCAGTCAGCGGAGTTTTGCCGGCGGGCGCGGGCGTTGGGAACTTCACCCGGGCGATCTTGTCGCTTTGGCCCTCTGGCTCCAAATCGTTGAGCATCGCTTCTGCACGCCTCGCCATATTTTGTGCAGCGACGGCCTTTGTTGCCTTCGCTCCCATCTTGGCCGCCTGCATCAACAATGCCCCGGCCTTCTTTTCAGCGTTCGAACGCTCACGTTTGCGACGCTTCTCATCAACGTCACGCTGCTTGAGGTAGTCCTTCCAGCCGACGTTGTAGATGTCGAGTGACGCGCGGTTGGCATCGAGATACCAGACCTTGTTCACTACAGCGGCAAGCAGCTCAACATCGTGACTTATCACGATCAGTCCGCCGTCGTGCCGTTTAAGGTAATCGCGCAGCCAAAAGATCGAGTCCGCATCAAGGTGGTTGGTGGGTTCGTCCAATAGCAACGTCTCGGCATCTGAGAACAAAATTCGGGCGAGTTCGACGCGGCGACGTTGACCTCCGGAAAGGGTTTGCATTTGCTGACCGAGAACACGATCTGGCAGACCGAGGTTGGAACAGATCCGAGCGGCCTCACTTTCGGCGGCATAGCCACCAAGGGCGGCAAATTGGTCTTCCAACTTCGAGTAACGATCGATTAGGGCGTCACGTTCGGCCCCGTCGGTCAGTGCCATTTTTTCTGCCAGAGCGGCAATCGAGTGCAGCAGTACATCGAGTCCGCGGGCCGAGAGCACCCGGTCTGAGGCGGTCGCATTCATATCGCCGCTTTTGGGATCCTGTGCC
>JBDTCL010000270.1:0-9504 GCA_039923595.1 Antricoccus sp.
GATCGGCCGCAGCAATCTGGCGGTGGCGAGCGGCGGTCGTATGGTGATCGGCCGCAGCAATCTGGCGGTAGTCGGCCGTATGGTGATCGCCCGAACCGCGATGATCGGGCTGGCGATGGCGAGCGTCGGTCGTATGGCGACCGTCCGAACCGCGATGATCGCGCTGGCGGTGGCGAGCGCAGGTCGTATGGTGATCGGCCGCAGCAATCTGGTGGTGGTGAGCGTCGGTCGTATGGTGATCGGCCGCAGCAATCTGGTGGTGGTGAGCGTCGGTCGTATGGTGATCGTCCGGGGCAATCCGGTGGCGGATTTCGCGAAAACACCCGCGGTGGTGTCGGCCGCACTTTTGAAGAGCGTGAGCCGCGTCGAGAGCGGGTTCCGGTGCCACCGATCCCTGAAGGCTTGGAACCGTCAATGCTCGACCGCAGCATCTTGCGCGAGCTAAGCACGCTGGGAGAGAAGGCTGACACCGTCGCACTGCACCTCGTCGCCGCGGCGATGTTGATAGATGAAGATCCAACCAAGGCCTTAGCGCATGCTCGAGTAGCGCGGGAGAAAGCGTCCAGGCTAGCCACCGTCCGCGAGGCCGCAGGCATCGTCGCCTACCAGGCGGGCGTATGGGAGGAAGCGATTCGAGATTTGCGTGCGGCACGCCGGATGAGTGGAGATCAGACGCAACTGCCGGTCATTGCTGATTGTGAGCGTGCTCTTGGCCGACCCGAGCGAGCAATTGAGCTCATGAGCGGTCCAGAGATTGCTGGGCTTGCCGAGCCGATTCGGGCTGAGTGTGCGATCGTGCATTCCGGCGCGAGGCGTGACCTCGGCGAAAAGGACAGCGCTATCTATGTCCTTGAGGCATTCGGACTCGAGGACAGCAAGGACCCTGATGTGCAGGTACGGCTGTGGTACGCGTATGCCGATGCCTTGCTCGAAGCAGATCGTAAGGCCGAGGCGCGGGAGTGGTTCGGCAAAGTCGCGGCACTCGACAGTGAACAGATCACTGATGCTGCCGAACGGGTCGCGTCGCTTTAGACCGTCATTTTCTCAAGTCAACTACCTGGACGACCGCCTACGAAGGAGGATTCTCACCAGGTCTCATCAGCGGGCGAGGCGCCAAGATAGCTTCCAACACTGCAGCGGTAACAGAACCGTTGCTCGCCCTGCCCGCGGCACCACTGGTGCGCACCGCTGTTTCGGGTGACCTTCGCGGCGAACCCGGGGTTGATTAAATAACCACGGGGAATGTCGTCGTGGGGGTCGTCCGCCGCCGATATGCTGCCATTTTGATAAGTGTGTCAGCTAGCGCTCGAGACCCGATAGATTGCAGTGAATTTATTCCTGCCCGATCTCGGGCAGGAATGTTTGCATTTTTAGCTCAAAGCAAGGATGATCAGCCGTCGTGGATGGCAGCGTCGTGAATGGCGTCATAGATGGCATAGTCGAGCTCGAGCACGCTGAGCTGCTTAGGCATCTTGGTCGCTCTACGGGCCTTCCATCGACCTTGGTCAGCAAGATGGTCAGTGAAATGCTCGCGTATTTTCAGGAAAGTGTCGATGAGTTCGTGCAGCGTCGACATCAAGAACTGCGCGGCCGCGGGCTGCGCAACGCGCAGATATGGCCGCTCCTGGCGAGCGAGATTGAGCAGCGTCGTTTTGCAACAAAGCTTAGTGAACGCCAACTGCGGCGCCTCGTATATGGCTGAGCACCCAGCTCAACTTTAAAAGAATGATCCCCATGAGAACGGATGGAAGAGCTTATGTGCGGAATTGTGGCCTACATTGGCGATCACGACGCGATGCCCGTCATGCTGGAGGGTCTGCGACGCTTGGAGTACCGGGGCTACGACTCGGCCGGTCTCGCGGTGATCAGTCGCCGGCGGATCAAACGGGTACGCGCAGTGGGCCGTGTCGCGGATCTCGCCGCCCGAGTTGCCGATCAGCTCGACGGTGCAATTTTCAATACCGGCATTGCGCACACCAGGTGGGCCACCCACGGCCCGGTCACTGAGGCAAACTGCCATCCGCATACCGACACCGAAAATCGGATCGCCGTGGTTCATAACGGCATCTTGGAGAATGCCGATGAACTTCGAGCTCAGCTGATCGGCAACGGCGTGCAACTTGCTTCCGAAACGGACACCGAGGTGTTGGCGCACCTGATCGCAGCGGAGCTGCAGCTCGGGGAGTTCGCGCTTGAGGAGGCCACTCGCCGGGTGTTGGGCCGGGTTAGTGGCACGTACGGCTTGGTCGTGATCGATGCGCAGCATCCAGAGGCACTGGTCGTCGCTCGCAACGGCAGTCCGGTACTCATCGGAGTCGGGGACGGCGAGATGTTTGTGGCCTCAGATGCCGGTGCAATTGCCCACCATACGCAAAAAGTAATCTTTCTCGATGACGGTGAGGTCGGCACGATTACCGCGCGCGACTACCGCACCACCACGCTGAGCGCCGAACGCACCGTTAAATCGCCAGTCCATGTCGAAACTGAAACAGCCGATTACGACCTCGGTGAATTCTCGGACTTCATGGCCAAAGAAATTCATTCCCAGCCCGCAGCGATCCGCCGGGCACTAGCTGGACGACTCGATGAACGATGGTCGACCGCACGGCTCGGCGGGATAAATCTTGACGCGCATGACTTCCGCCGACTGCGCCGGGTAACTTTTCTCGGTTGCGGGTCGGCTTACTATGCGGGCGAAACCGGCGCTTTGTTGATCGAAGAGCTTGCCCGGATCCCCTCAGATGCCCAACCGGCCTCTGAGTTTCGTTATCGCAATCCTGTCGTCGACCCGGACACCCTTTATGTCGCGGTAAGCCAATCTGGCGAAACCGCCGATACGTTGATGGCCGTCGAGGAGTTGAAACGCAAAGGCGCGCGGGTCATTGGCGTGGTCAATGTCGTCGGTTCGGCGATCGGTCGGGCGTGCGGCGAAGGCGTCTTCATTCACGCTGGCCCCGAGATTTCGGTCGCTTCGACCAAAGCACTCACCAACATGACGGTGTCTTTCGCGATGCTGGGACTCATGCTCGGCCGAACCGCCGACTTGTCACCGGCTTCGGGAAACCGACTGCTGCGTGGGCTTGCGGCCATTCCCGAACACATTGAGCAGATCCTTAGCCAAGAGGAGGAGATAGCCGCGATAGCCGCGAAGTACGTTGAGGCGGAGCACATGTTCTATATCGGTCGCGTGCGCGGTTGGCCCGTCGCGCGCGAAGGAGCGCAAAAGCTCAAAGAAATTTCTTATATCCATGCCGAGGCATACCCTGGCTCCGAACTCAAACACGGACCACTCGCGCTGATTAACCCTGCGATGCCCAGCGTGGTGATCATTCCGGACGATGAGATGCTGGCGAAGAATCTCGCCACAGTCGAGCAGATCAAGGCCCGCGGCGGGCCGGTCATCGCCGTTACCAACGCGACGCTGCCCGCCGGCCTGCCGGTGGATGACGTGATCAGCATTCCGAAGAACGAGGTTGAACTGGACCCCATCCTCTTGACGATTCCGCTGCAGCTATTTGCCTATCATCTAGCCAAGGCGTTAGGCCGCGATATCGACAAGCCACGCAATCTCGCCAAGAGCGTGACCGTTGAGTAGCTTCAACGCCTAGCACGGTGCCACCACATTTTTGGTGGTCCATCCACAATCGCGCGGGCACGCTCAAGCCGGTACACACTTTGCGACCGTTGCCGCCCACACCGCTGTTCATGACCGACGATGAGTTCACCTAAGGCCTCGAGAGCGGAGTGATCACGATGACACCAACGAGCACCAACGCAAAGTCCAAGCGAACATCAGCACAGGAGGAAAACTCGGTCGTTCTGATCGGCCGGCTCTCCGGCACACCCGAGGTTCGTGAGCTGCCGAGCGGAGATCAGCTCACATCATGGCGACTTGTGGTGCGGCGGCCAGCGGGTACACGGGCTGGAGCCCCCAGTGCTCGCTCAATAGATACCGTCGACTGCTCGTCACTGAGCAAAGCCATCATCGGCCGTTCCGCACGGTGGCCTGACGGGACTTGGCTGCACGTGGAAGGCTCGTTGCGCCGCCGGTTCTGGCAAACGCCGACCGGACCCCGAAGCCGATACGACGTCGAGGTCGCTACTGCGCGGATTACGAGCGCACCGACCGATACGCTCAACCCGGACCGTTGACCATCGCTGAACCGGAGATTTCGTGGCTAATCAACCGCTTTGCCAGCAGTACGACGTTGGACTGTTCGATCTTGACGGTGTCATCTACGCAGGAGACAACGCGATTGATCATGCGGCGCAGTCAGTCGATCGTGCCGTCAAGGAAGGACTGCGGGTCGCGTTTGTCACCAATAATGCCGCCCGGACGCCAGAGCAGGTCCGCGACAAGTTGCGCGGTTTCAGTGTTGAGGCGCAGATCGATCAGATCATCTCCTCAGCACTTGTCGCAGCCGACATCTTGAAGCAGCGGCTCGCCCCGGGAGCGAAAGTGCTCGTAGTTGGTGCAGAAGGACTTCGATCAGCAGTGCGCGATGCTGGTCTGAGCGTTGTCGACTCCGCCGACGACCATCCTGAAGCAGTCGTTCAAGGTTACGGACCCGAGGTGGGCTGGCCGCAGCTTGCCGAGGCGGTGGTCGCCGCCCGTGCGGGTGCACTGTATGTAGCGACCAATATGGATTCCACGCTGCCATCGGCCCGGGGTATTTTGCCGGGCAACGGCGCCCTTATTCAAGCCGTCGTCACAGCGCTCGGACGCCAACCAGACCTCGTCGCGGGAAAGCCCGATCGGGCAATGCAGACATCATCGGTGCAGCGCACTGGCGCCAAAAAACCACTCGTCATCGGTGATCGGCTCGACACCGATATCGAGGGTGCCGTGAACAGCGCCTGCGATAGCCTGCTGGTGTTCACCGGTGTGAGCACGCCAGCAGATGTGCTGGCCGCGCCGCCAGAACACCGACCCACCCACATGAGCGCGGATCTGCGAGGCCTGAACGAGCCAGCCCGGCTTCCAGTTCACGACGGGCAGAGCTGGACTCTGGGTGGTTGGTGTGCCACTGCGGACGGCAAAATCAATCGTATCGATCGCGCCGCCGATATCGACAGTCTCGATTACTTGCGGGTCGCCTGCGCTGCGTCTTGGTCCGGCCTTGATGTCACTCCGGACGACGAGGACGCCAAAGCCGCCCACAGCGCCCTCAAGCTGAAATAGACTAGTGCTGGTCCCTATCAGATACGCGCGTTAGGCCAGCAATTTACGCAGTTTCATCATATCGCTGATGCTGGCATCAACCTTCAGTTTGCCGCTTGCCCAAGCCTTAGCCACATTGAGTTGCCCATTGCACAGATCAACCAAATCGTCCGAAGAGCACGACAATTTGATATCGCCTGTCGAGGTTTCGGTTTGCTTGATGTCAACAAAGCTGCCGCCACTGAACCGACCGGCAAGCACCACCTCTAAATCACGAACGGCGCAACTTAACGTCCGTTCGAAGTCGGTGCTCGATTCGCCTTCGGCCAGCTCTGAAGCCAAACCCTCAAGCGCTTTTTCGCACTCCTGCAATGTCGCCATGATTTCCTATCAGTAAGAGCACCCGGTGAAGACACCGATCGTTATGAGGCAGAGCCAGTCCGCAACGAATTGTTCCATATGTCGATAATGAAGGCATGGAAGACCACAGCGATCACTCGAACCCAGCCGAATCAGAAGCACAGCTAACTCACGACGCCAAACCGTTGGCACGATTCGCGCAACTAATTGCCGAGATTGATCACCTTGGTCAGTTGCCGGTCACGCAGCATCGTGACGTGTATGAGCGGGCCCATCAACAGCTCACAGAGTCACTCGACGAGATCGCTCGGTCGTAGGTAGCGGACGCGTGACCGAGCGCCTCGATGCCCTCCTAGTCAAGCGTGGAATGGCCCGCTCACGCCAAATCGCCCGCGAGCTCATCGAATCAGGCAGTGTCACCATCGATGGGAAGTCCGCTACCAAGGCCTCGACACCGATCGACACTGATGTGCCTTACGAACTGAAGCTCACCGCTCACCACCCAGCGCACCAATATGTCTCGCGGGCAGCAACGAAGCTCATGAATGCACTCGATGCCTGTCCGCAGGTACCGATCGAAGGTCTGCGATGTATCGATCTCGGCGCGTCCACCGGGGGATTCACCCAAGTACTGCTCGAGCGCGGCGCCAGCAAAATTGAAGCTGTCGATGTAGGCCATGAGCAGCTGCATCCGTCACTGACGACAGATCCACGAGTCAACAACTGGGACCGAACCCATCTCGCGAGATTGGATCCGGCTCAGATCGGGGGACCGGCGCGGCTGGTGGTAGCCGATCTGAGCTTTATTTCGCTGTGCTCGGTTATGGATTCGCTGCGCGCGTTGGTGAGCGACGACGGTTGGCTGCTACTGATGGTGAAGCCACAATTTGAGGTTGGTCGTCGCAAGCTGGGCAAAGGCGGAGTGGTGCGTTCGGGGTCACTTCGTCGCGATGCGGTGCTGCGGGTAATTAGCCAAGCACAGCTGAACGGGCTTGCCCTTGCGCAGATTGTCTCGAGTGGGCTACCGGGACCGGCCGGAAATCGAGAGTACTTCGTGCTCCTCACGCCCGGTTTCGGTGACGCGCCAGAGGCCGAGCACTGGTGGCCGTCAAATTCGTCCGAGCCAGTCCTGCACTAATGATCCCGTACAGCAGATGAGCTCCACGCCCTCGAATTCACCACCAACAATCCGAGAACGGATCGATGAAGCTCAGGACAAAATGGTGGATGACAATCGCCGCGACCCGGGCCGCGTGCTGGCAACCGAGGGCCGATGACGGGGATCGCGGCGTTGTTGGTGTCGTTGACGTTGCTCATGGTCGTGCTGATGGCAGCTGTTCGGGCTGCGCGTGAATGGGTACAGGCGATCGTCGCCGTGGGCGCCGTCGCAATCATTGTGGTGACCGGTATTGTTTCTCCGGCCGCAAGTTGGCATACCGCGCAGGGCATGCTGGGTACGGTCGCCTTCCTGGCGTGCATTCTCGCCTTCGCATACCTGCAAGGGCAGGAAGGTGTCTTCGACTATCTCGGTGCGGTAGCCGCGAGGCGCAGCGAGGGTGATCCGCGTCGGCTGTTGCGACTTGTGGTGATGCTCGCAGCCGCGGTCACTGTGGTACTCACACTTGATTCGACAGTGGTTCTGCTGACTCCGGTCGTGATCGCGACGAGTGCCCGGCTTCGAGTGGCATCGGTGCCTTCGGTTACCGCATGCGTCGAGCTCGCCAATGCGGGATCGGTGCTGCTGCCGGTATCAAATCTCACCAATTTGCTGGCGTTTGCCGTCGCGGGCATTTCATTCGGCAAGTTTGCTGCGTTGATGTTGATTCCGTGGCTAGTGATTGTGCTGAGCGAGTGGGTGATCTTGCGGAGGTTCTTTGCCAGCTCGCTTGACGGGACGGGCACCGTGTCGGGGGTGTTACCGCCCCGACCGACGTACGCGCTCGTTGTGCTCGCGCTGACGACTGCCGGATTTGTGGGCCTTTCGGCGCTCGCGCTCCCGCCGTCGCTGGTAGCGCTCGCCGGTATCGCGGCATTAATAGCTCACCGACGCGAGCGGCGCCGACCGCGAAGCTTACGCAGCGTACTGGTTGCTGCCAAACCTGGCTTTATCGTTTTTGTCCTCTGCCTGGGCATTGTGGTTGCCGGTGTCAGCGAGCATGGTGGCTCCCGTTTGCTGCGCGCGATTGTGCCTGCTGAACCTCATTTGCTCGGATTGCTTGCCATCGCTTTCGTGGCGGCGCTAGCGGCAAATCTGGTTAACAATATTCCTGCGACACTGATGCTGCTGCCGATCGTCGCGGGTTCACCGCTAGCAGTTCTCGCGGTACTGATCGGGGTAAATGTCGGGCCTAATCTTTCCTGGGCAGGCTCACTGGCGACGCTGCTGTGGCGGCGGTTGGTACCGACGGCCGACCGACCGAGCACCGCGCAATTTCACCTGCTTGGCGCGCTTAGCGTGGTGCCGATCATTGCTTTAGCGACGGGATCGTTGTGGTTGGTTGGTCGGGCGCTAATCTGAGTGAACGCCGCAGTGTCAATGAGGGAGAGCGATGAAGGTTTTGATTACCGGCGCAGCTGGCTTCTTAGGATCGCGACTTGCGCGCCAACTGCTGCGCGACGGGTCGGTCGGCGGCAGCGCAATTGACGAGCTCGTACTTTTTGACATCGAGCTGCCGAAGCACCCCATTGAGGACGATCGGGTGCGTTACGTCCAAGGTGACATTAGTGACCCTGACACCAGCGCCGCACTGATCGACAAAGACACCACTACGGTTTTCCATTTGGCGGCCGTCGTCAGCGGCCAGGCCGAGCAAGACTTTGACCTCGGGATGCGCATCAACCTCGATACCACGCGGACACTGCTGGAGCAGTGTCGAGAAATGGGTCATCGCCCACGATTCATCTTTACCAGTTCTGCGGCAGTATTCGGCGGTGAGCTACCCGAGCAGGTGCGTGACAGCACCGCGGTCCAGCCGCAAGGATCGTACGGGATTGCCAAAGCGATCGGCGAGTTGCTAATCGCTGATTACAGCCGTCGTGGATACCTCGATGGCCGGGTCCTGCGGTTACCCACCATTTGCGTGCGACCTGGTAAACCGAACGCGGCCGCCTCCTCGTTTTTTAGCGGGATCATCCGCGAACCATTGGCCGGTGTGCGCGCGGCGCTGCCGGTCGGGCGCGATACCCGCACGATTTTGTTATCACCGAGCAAAGCTATTGACGGCATCATCGGCATGGCCAACTTGCCAGCCGACGCGCTAGGGGCGTGGCCGGTGGTGAATTTGCCGGGTTTGTCGGTCACGGTCGGCGAAATGATCGATGCGTTGAGGCAGGTTGCTGGCACCGATGTTGCCGGACTCATCGACGAGTTGCCAAACCAGGAAATTCGGGCCCTCGTGGCGACCTGGCCAGGCGCGTGGGACAACTCGCGCGCGCTCTCCCTGGGCCTCTTGGGCGATGAGAACATCGCGGACATTATTCGAGCGCATATGGCAGATACCGAGGCCGAAGGGGCAGCGCCGCACGAGGGCTAAGCCAGCGTCGTTGAGCGAGGGCAACGGCCGCCTGCGCCCGCGCGGCAAAGCGCACCGGTAACATCACTGGCAGCGATCCGCGAACTGGAGCGCACCACCTGAGGAGAATCGATGCCGCACGAGCGTGCCGTTCTGCTCATCACCCACGGTGGTCGGGCTGACATAGTAGAACTCGCTCGTGGAGTCTCCCGGCGACTGCACGACGCCGGTGTTCACGTACTCACCCCTGAATCCGAGGTCTCGGAATTTGCCGGTGATTGGGTAGTCGCTGTACCCGACCTGCACGGCGCTCCCGAACGCGCTGACATCACTGATGTGCCGGCACCGGAACTGGTAATGGTGCTCGGCGGCGACGGCACCTTCCTCAGAGCTGCTGAATACGCACGACCTTCGGGAGCGCCGATCTTGGGTGTCAACCTCGGGCATGTGGGATTCCTCGCCGAGGCAGAT
>JBDTCL010000271.1:0-6902 GCA_039923595.1 Antricoccus sp.
GTCCTCAAAGACGGAGTTCACTGCGAAGAGAATGACGCTCGCCGCGGCTTTGCCCTCATAAGGGGAAAAGACAGCTGGACTACGAAAGCTGACATCATCGGCGAGGGTGGCAAAACTCGCCTCGTGGTCACCGGATTCAATCGCCTCACGGAATGCTTTCATCGGTAACTTCCTCGCTAGGTCTGTTGATTTAGGCGGCGGCGAATAGCGCATCGATACGGGCCGTTAACTGCGCCGATAACTGATGCTGACCAGCTTCGGCGTTCTGACTAACCTGCTCTGGATGCGTTGCTCCAGCGATGACAGATGACAAGAATGACCGACTCAGCAGCCAACCGAAAGTGCCCTGCAGCATGCTCAATCCGGCTTCATCACAAAGTTGCTGATACTGGCCAAGCTGCTGCCAATCGACTTGATCCAGACCATCGGCTTTGAGGGTGGTGAGTCGCCCTTCAGGCCGATGGTCCTCAGTGTATTTGCCGGTGAGTAGGCCATTGGCGAGCGGATAGAAGGGCAAAAAGCCAAGACCGGCACTATTTATCTGGGTGAAAAGATCACCCTCAGGCGTACGGGCCAAGAGGTTGTATTCGTTTTGAGCCGACACGAAATGCTGCAGATCGTTTGCTTTGGCAGCTGTTTCGGCTTCAAGGGTCTGTGCGGCGGTGAATTGGGTATGACCGATAGCGCGTACTTTGCCTTCGTCAATCAATTCGTTCAGAGCGCCGAGAGTCTCGCTAATCGGCACGGACGGATCCGGACTGTGCATTTGGTAAAGGTCGACATAAGAGGTCTGCAACCGCTGCATCGATGCATCGAGGGCATTACGAATATAAGTGCGACCGCCTTTTGGTCCCCAGTCCTCAGAGCCTGGCATCGTGATTCGCGAGTGACCAAACTTGGTCGCGAGGATGAACTTGTCGCGTTTTCCTTGCATGGCAGCGCCCATTAATGTCTCGCTCGCGCCTGGTGGTTGAAGGTACATCTCGGCCGTGTCGAGGAAAGTCACTCCAGAGTCGGCGGCGGCATCGATGACTGCCCGGGTCCCCGCAAGATCCGCGGTCGGTGTCCGGGGCCTGCCGAAGTTGTTGCAACCGAGCCCCACCGTGCTTACGTGCAGGTCGCTATCACCAAGTTGACGGGTTGCGTTATCAGCCATGACGTGAGCCTAGCTGCTTTCGCGAACCAATCTTTTGCCGACCGGTATCGCTGCGGTGGCCGGAAGCGTACGGTCAGCGTCATGCGCATCTTGTCCATAGACGGTGGCGGTATTCGAGGAGTCATTCCTGCGACGATTCTCGCTGAGATCGAACGACGCAGCGGACGAGCGATCGCCGACTCGTTTGACCTGATCGCCGGAACTTCCTCTGGCGGCATCTTGGCGTGCGCGCTGGCGTTACCTGACCCGCAACACCCCGCTAAATCGCGCTATAGTGCTGCAGATTTGGCGTCAACCTATGCAACTTATGGTCCTCAGATCTTCCATCGCGACCTCTTACGGACGATCATCACTGTCGATGGAATCTTCGAGGAGCGCTACTCCGACCACGGTCTAAAGGAAGTGCTTCTTAATTATTTCGGTGATGCGGTGCTTTCAGATTGCCGAACGGATGTCTTGGTCACTGGGTACGCGCTTCAACGACGTTGTGCGTTTTTCTTTCGGTCTGCGCGTGCTCAGACCGACCTGTCGTATGACTATGCCCTCACTGATGTCGCCAGAGCGACATCTGCGGCACCTACCTATTTTGAGCCTGCGGAAGTCACTGATCGCGCCAACGCCCAGTCCTACGGCCTCATTGATGGTGGCGTTTTCGCCAATAACCCTGCAATGTGTGCGATCAGTGAGGCTAAAGCAGCTGGCGAACAAATCGATTTGATGCTTAGCATGGGTACAGGTGCGCAAAACCGGCCGATCTCGGTGCGACAAGCGCGCGACTGGGGCAAACTTCAATGGGCAACGCGGATCATTGACGTGGTTTTTGATGGTGTGTCTGAAACGGTCGATTATCAAGCTCAGCAGTTGGTCACCGATCGTTTCACCCGTTTTCAAGCGGAACTCATCGGTGCCAGTGACGCGCTCGATGACGCTAGCGAGGCCAATATTGCTAGCTTGCGAGCGGTCGCGAACAAGCTCATTAGTGAGAAATCAGCTGATATCGACAGGATTGCTCAAATCCTTGCGATCGACGAACATCGAGACCCGTCGAAATCGAAGGTAGGGTAACGATGACCTCATACTCTGAGTTCCAACGACTCACCGCTTTGCTTGACCGCGATGGCACCCATTTTTTAGAAGCTTTCGATCGGCAGGTGCATGAGCAGGCGGACCGGCCGGCGCTCATCCACGGCGACTCGGGTGAGCGGCTCAGCTTCGGGGAGCTCGGCCGAAAGACTGATTACCTCGCTGCGAATCTGTGCGCACGCGGCATCAAGCACGGTGATGTGGTGAGCGTCTTGACCACTGATCCACTGGTCAGCGCGCTGGCGATGATCGGCATCTGGAAGGCCGCGGCAATTTATGCTCCGGTAAATTTTCAGTACGCCGGTCAGTTGCTCAGCTATACACTCAATGACGCCAAACCAGTGGTGTTGATCATTGATGCGGATCTGTTGCCGCGAGTTCAGACAGTGGCCAATGAGCTGACTGATTTGGGGCAGATCGTGCTTATCGAACGCGACGGGAGTTCTAGCCTGGCGCCGCGAAATAGTTTCCGGTCGCTACTTGAGAAGGCACCGAGACCGCAGATCGATATCGCGTATTCGACTCTGTGCAGTTTGATTTACACCTCGGGGACCACAGGACCGTCCAAGGGAGTGCTCCATAGCCACCGCTGGATCAACCAGTACACCTGGTTATTGCGTGGCCGTCTTTCTAGCGACGATGTCGTCTATAACGACCTGCCGATGTATCACGTGGGTGGTGCGTATGCTGCGGTTGTCGCAGGACTTTGGGTGGGTGCTGAGGTCTGGCTCTGGGACCGATTCTCGCCCCACCAATTCTGGCCGCGGATCGCGCAAGGATCGTGCACTGCGACGATCTTGTTAGATGTAATGATTCCATGGCTTATGGGCGCTCCAGCATCTGAAACTGATCGCCGCAACACCTTAAACAAGGCGCATATGCAGCCGTTGCCGGTGGGTCATAATGCCTTTGCGCGGCGTTTCGGCATTGATTCAGTGAGTGCTGGATTCGGTCAAACTGAGTCCGGCGCACCCGCGTCGATGTTTATCGAAGAATGCCTCGATGGCACTGGCACGCCAGCGGACCTGTACCGCGGTAAGAGTGTGGAACGGTTGCGCGCATTGGCGACAGACGCTGAAATCCCAGTGTTGGCCGGACCGCAAGTCACCAGGAAAGCGGCGATGGGTTTGCCCCTGCCATTCTTCGACGTGACGGTGTTGGATGAGCGCGACGAGCCCTGCGAGCCGAATATCGCAGGCCAGTGGGCGATCCGCCCAAAGATTCCGGGCTTGTTATACGAAGGCTATCTTGGCAAGCCGGATAAGACCGTCGAGGCGAACCGCAATTTCTGGTTTCATACCGGTGATAGCGCGGTGCTAGGCGACGACGGGCTCTACTATTTCCTCGACCGGCTCGGGGATCGGATTCGAGTACGCGGCGAGAATGTGTCAAGTGTGCATGTCGAGGAGATCATCGGCGGTCATCCGAGTGTGCAGATGTGCGCGGTAGTAGCGATCGCCTCTGCTCGTTCGGATGAAGATGAGATCGTGGCATTCATCGAAACTGTTGACGGCCAGTTGCTTGATGAGCAGGAATTACGCTCCTATGCCGAGGCGCAATTGCCAAAGTTTATGCGACCTTGGGCCTATCGATTCGTCGAGGAGATCCCACGGACGCCTACTAATAAAATCGAGAAGCACAAGCTGCGTGCGCAAGCGTTAGAGACCGATCAGTAGCTGGCTGACATCCCGGCTCGCACGTCCTGCTGGATTCCGTACTGCGGAATGGGATAGCGCAGACCGTTGCGCGCAAGTGCGTCGCAACCGTCGAGCATTCCCGGCAAATACTTTGGTGGCAGTGCGAGGAGCAGCTCATCCTCAAGAACGCCGCCGTACCGTCGTTCGGCAAAGCACGGGATTGATAACGAAGGTTCGCCAGTCTTGAGCGCTCGTCCCCACGAATCTGCACAGCTTGATTCGCCAACACAGCCCCATTCGAACTTCTTATATCCAGACCATTGCAGGCCATTAATCATCAGGATCGTTTGGGCAGGGGTGGCATAGATCAGCACCACATCCGGTGGGTCGAGCCTGCCCGAGGAAATGGGTGAGACAGCCATCGCCTCGTACCGACCGTCGGGCACAGTATCCATCGCCATTTGATGTTGGTGGGAGTCCTCAAGGGTCTCGAACCAAATACCCGACATTTTGTGACCGGACTCCCATTCTTCGTCTCGCGGATGCAGCCCGATTACGGCGCCGCACTGCGGGCCGACGAGATCGTCGTTGGTGATGCCGACTGTCCAGCCAAGTCGGGCTGCCTGCGCGACGATCTGATCGGTGGTGTGGATGGACGTAGGGCGTCGGACGCGAGGTATTGCTTCCATCTCGGCAACGGTCTCGAAGAGTTTCATGCCGATCGGCGTCGCCTTGAGCCGGAACTGCTTGATTAGTCGGTCATTCAGGTCGGGCCAGTCCATCGTTCCAGCAATCGGCTGCTCCGGCGCGGTGTGGGTTTGGATCGTAACGTCAACCATGCAGATCATCCTTCGCGATAAGATATTGGGTGCCAACTGCGAAGCACAATCAGCGCGGGTCCCTTTTGATACTTACCGTAACTGCTCCGGTCGTCGTTGCGATCGCGGGAGGCCGACATGTCAACTTGTAATGCAGGCGGGCGGATCGCGCAGACCGCGGGTGCCGAGTCTCGGATCCGACACTCGACTTAGACGGTCGGTTTTGGCTTGGCTATTGCTTCATTCCACAGCACGGATGCAAGTCTCGACGGATGCAAGTCTCGACGGATGCAAGTCTCGGTCGGGATTTTGTCGTGATGACTGCGGCCGCTGATCTGCGAGGCGACTGGTCCGTGACCACCGTCAACATCGCGGCCGCGAGGTCAAAGTAGGCGGTGCATAAGCCAAGGGCGGTGGTCCTTGCCGATGGCCATTTTGGTTTGCGCCGATGTGGTGAACGGACCTGCCGGCCGCATGACCTGGGTCTGAAGCTCGACTTGGCAATCTTTCCCAGGACTAGTTAGAACCGTTATATACTTGTGATCTGAGTTGTCCACAGTCGACAATTTCGAGACTCTGGATGTCGGTGCCAGGTGCAATAATCGTATGTATGGACGAACAGGACAGAGCACTCGCGGACCTGACTGGTAGTCCTGTTGGGGATGCGATCGGGGTCTTGGATGCCGCAGTGACGTCGCTTCTCGGTGTGTTGGAGCGCGACCTTGCTGGGGTGCTGCCGAAGGTCGCGGCAGCCGTCGCCGTTGCGGTGGAGCGGGTGTCGAATCGGGTCGCGATCACGCAGCAGCGGGCCGCGGTTATCGCGCGGGAGTCGCGCGTGGAGTTGCTGACCGGTTCGGGTGGAACCGCCTCTTCATTGTCGATTCTGCTTGGCGTGTCACGTCCTGATGCGCAGCGGCGCCTTGATCACGCGGACGCACTGCTAGCGCAGCGCAACGCATTCGGTGAAGTCCTGCCCGCCCGATACGAGGCGCTGGCTGCCGCGCAAGACTCAGGCCGACTCGGTGACACCCAAGCGCGGCTCACCCTCAGCACACTGCGCCGATTGCGGATCGCTGAGGTGGCACCGGAGCGGATCGCCCAAGCTGAGGCGTACTTGGCCGAGCATGCGGGCATGTTCACACCGACTGACCTGGTGCGTATCTGTGCTCGGTTAGAGGATGCGTTGAATCCGGACGGGTTCAACGAACCGGACGACCTGACCGAACGGCGCGCCTTTGTGGAACTGAAGAAACGGACTCGCGGTGGTTACCACCTCAACGGCTTGCTGACCGATCAGGTAGGAGCGAAGCTGCAGACCGTCCTGCATAGCCTCGCGGGGAGCGGTTCCGGCGTCTCGGTTGAATCGAATGTCCAGAACGGCCAGAATGGCTCGAGCCGCCCGAACGAACTGAATGGCTCGCGCTGCTCGGCGGGCAAGCGGGCGCATGATGCCCTCGGTGAAGCCGCGGACCGACTTCTCAAGAGCGGTGAGTTGCCATCAAAGAACGGCGCGAGCGCGCGGGTGCTGGTGACAGTCAGCCTTGACAATCTGCTCTCCGGTCGGGGTGGGGGTTGGACTGATCATGGCGATTACTTGCCCGTGAGTGTCATCCGCAAGCTTGCTGCCGATGCGGGCATGATCCCGATCGTCCTCGGTGGCAGCGGTGAAGTCCTCGATGTCGGGCGGGAACGCCGGTTCGCGACCGCACCCATCACCTGGGCCCTCACAGCACGAGACGGTGGTTGCACGTTCCCCGGCTGCGATAAGTCCGCCGCGGAATCCCAGCGTCATCACACCCCGCGGTGGCACCAACACGGCGCGACGTTCACCGGATCAATGACGTTGGCGTGCGGGTTCCACAATGGGCATGAGGAACAACTTGGCTGGTACGCCGTCCTACACGAGGGAATGCCGTACTGGATACCGTCGGCCTACATTGACCCGCAACGCAAACCCATCCAACACCCCAGATTCCTGCAACCGGACATCCACGCCCGCGCCGGATAGCGCATGCGCGGTTACCGCCCGCGCTGGTTGGCGGCGGTGCAGCTACCCGTGATCGCTCATAAGGGGAATTGAAACTTTCCAGCGGAGCGCTCGCGGAGGAGATCGAGGGTGTCCTTGCCTTCGAGCTTTGCGGTGGATTCCGCCACCGCCCAGGCATAGATGCCTTTGGACATCGTTGATGTCGCTCGTTTTCGAAGTTC
>JBDTCL010000272.1:0-3330 GCA_039923595.1 Antricoccus sp.
GCGGCCGTCCGACTAGCGGTGGCAGCAAAGCGTACGCATCGAGCACCCAGTCGCACAGTAATCGCCTGGTGTCGCGTGGATCGATGATGTCGGCGACACCAAAATGTTCTGCGGTGCGCAATGGTGACCGAATCGCCTCGAGCCGCTCGTTGATCTCGGCGAGCAATGCCGCGGGGTCGTCGGCGGCCTCGAGGTCCGAACGGTAGGCCGCTTCAACACCGCCTTCGACCGGCAGTGATCCCCAATCGCCCGATGGCCATGCCCACTGCCGCACGAAACCGTGCCGGTTGACCTGCCCGGCTCCGCCGACGCCGAACACGCGGCGAATCACCACCTCGGCGAGCGGCACATTGGACTGATAGATCGCGGTAATTGCTCGCGCGCCATCTCGGATCGCGCCGGTGCGTTCGGCCCGCACCCCGATCGCGAGCCCGGCCTGATCGGTCAAGCTCACCAATGGCAAATGAAACAAGGTGCATAGGTCGATCAGCCGGGTCATCGCTTGGGCACCCTCCGCAGTGACCGAGGCGCCCTTATATGGGTCGGTCGCGATGACTCCGACAGGATGCCCGTCCAGCCTGGCAAGTCCGGTGAAAACTGAGGCACCGTACTCGGCGTAGGTGAACACCGATCCGACGTCAAAAATCCCATCTAATAGGGATTTGAGCTTATATACCCGGCGACGGTTGCGCGGTACGAGGGAAATTAGCTTCTCCTCGCGTCGATCGACCGGATCGTCGCAGTCAATCACCGGAGGGATCTGATTGACGTTGGCAGGAAGATACGACAAGAACCGCCGAATTTCGGCGAAGGCGTCCTCCTCGCTAGCCACCCAGCGCTCAATCGCACCAGATTTTTTGTGCACTTCGTAACCGCCGAGCTCCTCCTTGTTGAGGTCGTCGCCGGTCGCGTGTAGCACCACTGGTGGTCCGGCGACGAACAATTGCGCGAGACCTTTGACAAATATTGCTAGATGAGACATCGCCGTCCGGCCAGCGCCTAGCCCGGCCACCGGCCCGCCGCCGTAGGCAACGACTGGCACCGCTGACAGATTGTCGATGACCAAGTCCCACGCTGGATTCACCGGTATATAGGTGTAGCCATCGACCTCTAGGGTCCGCACGCTGCCGCCACCACCAGTACCCTCAATCATCCGGACGAGTGGAAGCCCCATCTGATTTGCGAACATTTCAGACTGAATCTGCTTGCCGCGGATACCCGCATCAGCAGCACCACCACGAATTGTGAAATCGTCCGCGCCGATGACGACTTTGCGCCCGTCCACCCGACACGTGCCGAAGACAAAATTAGGCGCGGTGAGATCAGTCAGATTGCCGTGCTCGTCATAGCTGCCGAATCCGGCGGCCGCTCCCACCTCGTCCCACGTTCCGGGGTCGGCGAAGACATCGATGCGCTGCCGCAGATTTAACCGGCCCGCGTGTGCCTGACGATCTAGCTTGGCCGGTCCACCCATCCGTTCCACGAGGACGCGACGTTCGGCGATCTGCGCTACCTCAGCAGACCAATCAGCGGGCGGCACTGCAGAGATGGGCTTGTCGCTAGGCACTTGGCGGCTCCTTCGCGCGCGTGGACTCAGCTTCTGATCATGCCCCATGCGTCTGGTGCCCTTCGGGCCGCGGCTGCCTTTATCGTCCATTGCATGACGCTTTTGGCAGTCACGGCACTGAGGCCTCACCCAGTCGTGTCGGCGTTGCTGCGGCCAGCGACCCGGTCAAGATTTTCAGCGTCACGCTGGTTGGTGTCAGTCGGATACCGGTGTCAAGTTGCTGTTCACCTTGGCGCTGATCGCACTTGTTCTCATCGTGCAGTTTATGGTGCTGCTCGTCCTTCGCGGCGTGCTAGCGGCGATGTTGCCGACCCCGAAGATTCTGGGTGGGCTCAGGACTGCAGCTATTAAGCGCCGTGATTGCGGTCATTAGGGCTCTCCCCATTCGGATTGCTCTGAAAACGAATCTCACCAGGCGGATCGGGCTAGTGAGCGCGGGACTGGCATCTGCTCTGCAACAGGTGATCGTGTCGTACTTTGTGATCCTGCGCGGCGACACATTCCGGATTAGTGATCGCATCACGCTGGACAGCGTGCGAGGAGGCGTAGTCAAGCTCGGCTTTGTTCGGATCACAATAATGGATACGGGCCAGCCGCCGTTGGTGGCGCAAAGCGACCCCGCGGTCTGGGTTAATTCTCGGCAATACACCGGTCGGCTCGTCACCATAACCGACGGTAAGATTTTCACCAGCCCGGTGCACAACTACACCCGCGACTTCCCATACTCGTGGGAAGGAATCGTTTTATCCATTGAGTACACGGTCGATCGGGCACGTGTTGGACAGATATTTTTGGCGGCCGCGCGAGAGCATGTCGTGGTCAATGACGAAGCTGCACAGTCCGCGCTGATCTCAATGAAGATGCGCTATGCGATGGCCGACGCGTCGCTTGAACCGGCTGTTTACTGGCGAATTACCGACAATTGGCTCGAGCTTTCGCTGCGTTTCCTCGTTCCGCAGCGAGGCATCCGGGAGATCAAGGATGCGATGCGCCGCCAGATACTCATCGGACTTGATGCTGCGGTATTGGTATCGCGTCGGCGACCTATGACGTCGTCGGACTTCTCCAGATCCGCACAGAGACAAACCACGATTCGTGAATCTGACACCGACACCCCGCGATTGCTCGTCGCCGACGCGGTACGAGGGAATTAATATGAGCTTCACGACAATGCTGAAATAACCGCCGCAACAAATCGACACTGGCGCGCTCGATACGGTGCTACATCTTGGAGGGTCGAATGAACATCCGAAAATTAGTCGCTGAAGCGATCGGAACGGCTCTCCTCGTTTTCTTCGGCGTGGGTACCGCTACTCTCTGCTTCGGATTCGCCACCACTGGTAGCAGCGTCTCAGCGGGAGTTGTCGCGACGGCGCTCTCGTTCGGTTTCGTGATGCTCATCCTGGCGTATGCCATTGGTCCAATCTCCGGCGCACACATCAATCCGGCAGTGACACTCGGTTTTCTCGTCGCACGGCGAATCTCGATCATTGACGCGGTCGGCTACTGGGTTGCTCAGATCATCGGTGGTATCGCGGGCGCGGGACTGTTGCGCGCTATGTTCGCGAATGCGGGCAAATACACCGACAAGGTTGGCCTCGGCACCGACGGCTACGGCAAGAACTCGATGGTCGGTCTCAATGCTGGCGGGGCGTTCATCGCCGAGGTAGTGCTGACATTCTTATTCGTCACCGTGGTGCTTTGCGTGACTCGCAAATCCTCCTGGCCGCAGCTCGGCGGCGTCGCTATCGGCTTTGCGTTGG
>JBDTCL010000273.1:0-3417 GCA_039923595.1 Antricoccus sp.
GCCGGATCGCCGTAGGGCACATACATCTCGGTCAACGACGCCCGGTAAAGCACCGGTCGCAGCGTGCCTTTATCGACGTAACCCACATCGTGCAGCGTCAGTCCCTCACGCGGGTTGAACCCGATCCGGCACCGCCACGGTCCCCAACTGATCGCATGACCATCGACCTCAAACGACGGCCCATCTGGTTGGGTAATCCGGATCTCCTTCATCGGCGCCCGTTGCTGGGTGAAACCGCCGATATTGTTTTCCTTGAACGCCAGCTCCGGTTCGTAGTTTCCATCCATCATGGGAAACGCGACCACGCCATGGTCCGCAACATCAATCACGGTCATCGTGTCCAGGTCAACTGTGACGATCAGCCCCTCGACGGGGCGGGCATAACCATTGTCAAACTCAGAGGTCCGCATAAACGTCAACGGCCGCGCAAGACGCACCTTCGCCGGATCATCATCCGGACCGGTATAGCCCGAGGCCCACGGATCGATCATCGCCAACGAGAAGTCCTCAACCCCCCGCTTACGCATCGCATCCTGCCAGCGCGAATCGTTACGGACTGCCTCCTCGCACGCCATGAATTCCTCAAACATCATCGGCGGCTGCACACCGTCAACGAATCGCCAGGAAACCACTTCATTCCGACTGAGCGAGACCGTGACTTCAGCTGTCGTCTTCACTTTCGGATCGCGGAGCAAACATGCAGCCCGGCGGTCCCACTCACTACCGGCAGTCCACTCCGCGACCACGTCCTTCGCCGGCTCGGCGAGTTCGATATAGACGAATCGGGTGGAACCGGTGAACTGATCAGCGCCCTTCGTAACGGTGCTGGCCTGGGTGATCTCCTCCTCGCTCAACGGCTCTAGCGGATGCTTCGCGGCGGTCGAGATTCGTTCATTCAAAGTGGTCATCAGCAGAATGCTCCTTCGTTGTTTCGCAGGATTACGCCGACAACATGTGGCGTCTTCTCAGGCGCGCCGAAGCTGCGGGAACCGCGGGGGCGTGTTCCGAGGTAGTAGGCGCGCGCAATCGTTCCGCTGCAAGTAGCGGCATACGCTCAACGGTAGGCGCGCCATATGGCAATTACAACCCTCCGCGTTGACTTACCAACGACATCTACGAACTGGCGTCGTTGCTTTAGGAGATAAAAGCAACAGGCTGGCGGCAATGCAGAGCATGCACATCCACGGTATGGCTGCAGTCATAGTGACGCACTGACCCGACACGGTCCCGACACTCCACTGTGGTGTGCCCTTGCCGGGCAAATAGCTGCATCGTTGTGGTCGTTGCCGAATTCTCGTTCTCAACCCTCAGAATTCGCGACTCCGTCACTCTCAGAAGCCTCAACTCCGACGCATTGTGAAATTTAGGTTGGAAGATCATATTTAACATCTAGGACTTGTGACGGTCACGCGTTACGCGTACGTTCAACAAAATCGATACTTGGCGCAGACAAGTTTTCTCCATAGTTCCGGTCAGGTCAGGAGTGCCGAAATGACACGTACTACTGCTTCAAGTGTTAGCAAAAAAGCCGGATGAGCGCCGCACCAGTAAGCGAGGGCCCGCCAGAGGCCCCGATCGATACCGACATCACGCATGCGGGTTTGGCCAGCAAGTCAATGGGGCAGATTGAAGTATTCGCCCAATCACTCGCCGGTATCGCGCCGAGCGCCGTGATGGCCACCGGACCGGCCCTCATCGTGGTCTCAGCCGGTAACGGTACGTGGCTGTCATACGGAATTGCGATGGTCACGGTCCTGCTGATCGGATTGTGCATTGTGCAGTTCGGTAACCGGATTGCCTCCACCGGGTCGCTTTACAGCTATGTCGCGCACAGTCTCGGCAGCGGTAGTGCGTTTACCACCGGCTGGACGTTGGCAATTGGCTATATTTTCATCGCGATGACGGGCGCTGCCGGGACCGCGCTTTACGGCGCGGGTTTCCTGGGGGCTTTCGGCATCAATGCACAGAATAAACCCGCTTACTTAATTATTCTTATCGTTGCCATCGTATTGGCAACGGCGCTGGCAGCGGTCGGCATCAAGCTGTCCACCCGGTTTGGACTGATACTGGAGATCTTCTCCCTCCTGGCGATTCTGACCCTGCTGGTGGCGACACTGTTTCATCATGGGGTCACCGATCACGCCCAGATCCACCTGACCGGGGCAAGCAGCAACGGCATCACCTTCGGTGTGGTCCTCGGAACACTGGGGTTTGTTGGATTCGAAAGTGCCGCCGCGCTCGGTGCCGAAGCCCGCGACCCGCACCGCGCTATTCCGCGAGCGGTGCTGATCTCGGCGATCGTGGTCGGCGTGCTCTACATCTTCAGCGCTTATGTCAGCGTCAAAGGTCTAGGTGCCGTAGCGTTGGCTAAGAGCGCTGATCCGATGGACGATCTTTCGAAGGCCGCAAATATGGGCGGCTTCCGGTACGTCATCGACCTGGGCGTGATGATGTCGTTCTTCGCGGTGATCATCGCGAGCATCAACGCGGCATCCAGGATCTACTACACCATGGCCCACGAGCAAATGATGCCGAAACCGATCGGCAAGACCCACCGAACCCACCGCACGCCGCACGTGGCAATCATGGCGATATTCCCCGCCGTCCTGATCGTGCCCGCCATCATGCTGATCACCGGCACCACACCGCTGAACATCATCGCCTATACCGGAACTATCGGCACCTTCGGCTATCTCACCGCATACTTGCTGATGGCAGTAGGCATGCCGACATTCATGCGTAGCCACAGAGCAATGCGCGCCTATCACCCGGTGATTGCCATCGCGGCAACGCTCGCCATCATTTACGTGGTCTATAAAAACTTGGTGCCTGTCCCACCGTCGCCGTACAACATCCTGCCCTACATCTACCTCGGACTGCTCGTGATTGGGATTGTCTGGTACCTCGCCATCCGATGGCGCGCTCCAGAACGGACCAAGCTTGTCGGCACATTCGAGGAGGAACTCTCACCCCTTCATGTGGAATCCCTAGCCGCCAGGGATACCTAGGGTCAGGCCGCCTGATGAAGGCGATAGGTGTCGAAGCTCCAGATGTTGCCTTCTGGGTCAGACTGCGAACTCTCGAGAGCCGTAATCGTGCTCAGTGAGACTGC
This sequence comes from Antricoccus sp., assembly GCA_039923595.1. Taxonomy (GTDB): domain Bacteria; phylum Actinomycetota; class Actinomycetes; order Mycobacteriales; family Antricoccaceae; genus Antricoccus. The sequence continues at coordinate 3,113 of JBDTCL010000273.1, forward strand.
GTACTTCGACCGTGCTCGCGGCGATCGCGGGGTTATATACAGGGCATCAGGCTCATTCGTCTCGACGTAGGCTAACGTGCGGCGCTGCACAACATCGCGATTACTCTCGGCGTATAGAGCCGGGCATCTCCGGGATGGGAGCAACTGTCCAGCGCTTGCGCGACGAAGCAGCGCCGCGGATTAGTCATGGGGTCGCCAGTGCGCGTACACCGCCGATCCACTGGCCGACGACGTAGTCGCCCTCGGCGATCAGGTCCTCGGCGCCACCGAACGCGACGTCCGGCAACACCTCGCGGAAACTCGTT
>JBDTCL010000274.1:0-3246 GCA_039923595.1 Antricoccus sp.
GGCGCGCCTACGAGCGGACTCGGTTTTTCGCGCCCAGACGATGTGTACGGAGTAAAAATAGCCGACAAAACCCAGTAGGTCAGTGGTTGTCAGTCCATTCCTAGGAGTGAGGCTGACCAACACCGGACCCTCAAGCCGGCTATTAGCCACCAGCCAGACACCGCTGGTGAGCGCGAGAAGGACAGCTGCGACTGGGGATCGCGTCATTCGGCTAGCAATTGCCGCAGCCACCAGCGCGGCCAACGAAATCAGAGGTACTAGGAACATTCCACGACTTTCTCGCGATCGGAAGCACCGCAAGCAGCGGTGCAAAGCGGAATCACGATGTGAATCGGTGGTTAGCCGCCGAGTTAAGCGCACGAATGTATCCGGTTGGTTCCTTTGGCGCACCGTCGATTGGGCGCAAGGTGATAGGACGTCTCTGACCGGGAAGCAGATGAAACCACGAGTCATCTGGGTTCCATCCGGGCACGTCTATCGAGACCCAGTGGGCGAATCGGCGTGACTCCAGGCTCAGTCGCCATTCGCCAGATGGAACTCGGGTTAAGGAGGTGGTCAGACCAACATCGGGCTCCCGATCGCGAGCGGGTCCACCCGGCAGATGTACGGCTCTTGAGACCGGTCGACCCTTGTTGTCGAGGAGGGTGACGCCGACAACGTCGTACGCGATCGGCCCGAACTTGTGTGCCCAGGTGAGATCACGGAATCCGGTGAACAGGGAGTCAACGGTAAGTGTGATCCCGTCCCGCGGGCCTACGTTGACGGGCACTTCTGCACCGTCAACGCACAACTCACCGTTGGCGAACAGCTCGACGCGGATGACTCCGTCGAACACGTCTGCCGTGTCGTTGACCACATGGGCGGCCAATCCGTTGAGCCCTTCATCAGTGAGCATGAGGGCGACCGGTGCCATGAGGCGCCGCAAGACATGCCATGGAGCCTTGGGCAGTCCGAGGGCATCGACGATGCCCAATCCGGCACCCGGGATCAAGTCACGGAGGTGGAAGACGATGGCCCCGGCCATCGGGGATGACGCACGACGCCACTCCGACATCGTTGCGGTAAAGAGCTCGGCGACAGTCGCCCGCCCGAGCTCAAGGGCCCTATCGGCGTCGAAGTAGCGGATCTGGTCGGGTTCGATGTTGAACAGCCGTCTCGTGTAATGGTTTCGCACGTCCTCGAAATCCCACGACGCTCCGGCGTCCCGATAGACCGAACGCTTCCATTCAGGATGATGCCCGGCGGCGGCCGACCCGCCGTAAACCTCTTCGACGGCGTGCGGTTCGGACGGTGTCGCGAACGCGAGGCACTCTGCGGCGAAGCGGACCCCCGACCTACGTGCATCGTCAAGATCGCGAAGATAGGCGCCGACACCGTAGTAGTGAGACACGCCCGTGTCGGGCCGGGTCGGTGTATCGCCGCCGGTCGGGCTGGATGCGATGTATGGCACCTGAGGGAGCCGCTTCTTGAGCGCCCCGGGGATGAGCGTGTGGAGAGCGGCGATGGTTTCGGTGCCACCCCGGCCGGCGTACGTCGCCTGCTGCTCGATCTCGCTGCCGCCGCTGATCACAGTGATGCAGGGTCGGCCTTGTAGCCGGGTGAACTGCTGATCGAGCTCGATGGTGAAAGAATTAGCCCAGTCGGGATCGTCTGGCGGGTCGTAGAACGCGAGCATGCAGTCCTGCCATAACAACAGTCCGAGCTCGTCACAGAGATCGAGGAAGGTGTCGTCCTCGTAGCTGGTTTCGCCGCTGACTCGCACGAGATTCAGGTTGGCGTCGCGCAGTTGCAACAGGCCGTGACGCTGGTCTTCGTGCGTGGCATTAAAGCTCACCGGATCCACAGGCGTCCAGCAGGCGCCGCGGGCGAAGATGGGCGTGCCGTTCACAATCAGCGTGAAGCCGCCGTCGCTTCGATCGGCCTCGATGGTCCGGAATCCCAGTCGCCCGAGGGAGAGTCGTGAGTCGGCGACCTCAAGCGCGACTGGATACAGCGGTTGGTCGCCGTGTGTATGCGGCCACCAGCGGTCGACAGAAGGCAGGTTTAACGTCCCAGACGCCTTCCACAGTTGGTCTTTGGAGCCTTCAACAGGGCCCAAGTCCACTTGGGCGCTATGGTCGCCGACAACGAGCTGCGCGACTTGACTGGTGAGAGCGCCGCGCAATGTCAGGTTGATGGTGACCGATCCACCAGCCCCGGCAGGATCGCAGTCCGCTTGTATAACTCGATCGACGAGCTCGATCGGCACACGTTCACTGAGCCGTGCATCCCGCCACGGTCCAACGGGTGGGGGACTGTGCGGCCAACCGTCCAACCGACCGAGAAGCGACGTCCTGATCCAGCGCAGCCCGCGGTGCTGAAGTCGCGCGACTTTCCATCTCGGCCGTGGCTTTCGTTGCGATAGCAGCGGCTGCAACGATCCGCACCGGATCAGTAACTCGTTGTCCGCAGCGAGATCGTCGAGGTCCAGACGATGGGACTGGAACATATTCTCGCTGTGCAGTAGACGAACATCGTTGAGCCACACATCGGCGATCGTAGCCAGCCCGTCGAGTTCGAGAGTCCACGGCCCAGGCCCTTGCGGGCGCGCGAACTGGGCGCGAAACCACCAGTCCTCGTCGTCGTAGTCGCGATCGTGAAATGGTTTGCCAGCTGCTCGCAGGGCGGCTGCTGCCGTCCCGGGAACGTCGATCGGGATCCAATCTGCATCGCTCTGAGCGCGCAAGGATGGCGGATCGAGCGCGGAGCCTGATCGGGTAGCGAGACATTCCCATGTCGTGTCGCCGAGCGTGTTATGCGCCATCATCGTGCTAGGCGTACCGCGCTGTCAGGATGGTTGTCGCATCTTGCCAGTCGGAGGCCAGCTGGGCGAATGTATCTTCCAGATCGACCTTCCGGCCACGTGCGAGCCGCGCGAGCCCGAATTCCAGGCCCTTGCAGCGTTCAGCGATCGAGTGGTAGGCCGCGGCTGCCTTTGGTAGATCCCCGGGGCCATCCGGTTCGCGCTCGGCGAGCCATTCGACAAACGACGCCGCGAGTTCCGCGCTTGCGCCACATTGCCGGCAGGTCCCGAAAGCATACGAGTGGAAGCCGTCGATGCCATTGGACTGGAGCCACTCGATATCAGATTCCAGCCGACTGTGAAACCTCGTCATTGGGTTGGTCGTGGGTAACCGAGTCAGATGTGCACGCAATAGCTCGACGGCGTGATCGAGCTGCGCCTTGTCGTCGCGCCGTATCCGGTCA
>JBDTCL010000275.1:0-23562 GCA_039923595.1 Antricoccus sp.
GCGGTGTGGCTGCGATCTTGTTGAGTAGTAGTCGCGTCGCTAGCACTTCAAACCTGACTCGTTCGACGCCCTGTTTGGTCAGCCCGGCGCTATCGAGCTGACCGAGCGCGCCAATCAGTACCGAGGCCACGTTTCCCCAAAGTAGTTCGCGAGAGACCAAGGCAGCATCCGCGAAAGCTTCCACAAGTGCGCCCACTGGGCCATCCATGAGCCAGCTTGATAGTCCTGAGAGGGACACAGAGTCTGACTCTGTCGGCAAAGAGAGCGGAAATGGGCCACCAAGCTGCGGCTGCCACCACACCTGCCCTAAGCTCACCGCTGCGAGCTCTCCGCTGATCGCCGCCGACGCAACGACAGGGCTCATTAGCCGAGCCACAACGCCTAGGTGGGCGAGCGATCCGGCCACCCGCAGCTCGACCGCCTCGACCGGCACTCCAGCAGACGTGGCAAGTGCTGCTGCAACCGCAGAGATACGCGACTGGACCGCTGCCGGATCGTCCACTAGCTCTGCTAGTGGGTGCCATGGAGCTATCGCCCGCAAACCGACTAAATGAGACTCGGCGGCAAAATGGCCGCCGAGTCGATCAACTGAATCTGTGTCGAAGTCAGACGTTTGCAGTGAACTTCTCGGTCCTTGCGCGGCCAGCAAGTAATTTATCGGCCGTCGGCGCGAAGGTCACGCCGATGGTGCCCCAAATGAGCGCCTGAGCCAAAATTGAATAAACCCGGAATGTCGCGAGCACGTCTGCGGAGAATCCTGGATAGACAATGTTTCCTTGGTCATCCTTCAGTGGAAGGGGTGTCTCGGATGCATGCTTGCCGAACTCTTTGACGTTCGCCGCCAGTTCTCCAAGTGAGGGAAGCGCGAACATGACGATTCCGATTGCGACGGCGAAGGCTGCGCCAGCGAGGAGCGACGCATTCCAGGTACCGAACCGTGGCTTGAGGCGCTGCCCGAGAATCAGTGCAAGTACTGAGAACAGCAGCGAGCACGCGACCATCGTCAGGTAGAGCCACGTTCGTGGCCCGATAGTGTCTGCGTGCCCAATGGCGGGTGGGTTGGCCGGGTATTTGAGGAATGGCACGAAGTAGAAGCCGAAGAAGCCGCCAGCGGCGACCAATAGTGCGAGCGCGCGCGGCCTGATCTGACCGGTGCGGCCTAGACAGATCGCATACACAATAGCGAAGATCGCGCCGAGCGCAGCGCCCATGACGATGATGCCCAGGCCAATACCGATGTTGGCCTGGAGGGCTCGGCTGAAGATCTCTGGCCCGTCTGGCTCGACCGCAAGACCGGCGCCCTTGCTCAGCGCATCTTGGGCAGCATCGCGGCCACTCTCATAGCCGATCGCGGCCTGGATTTGAGGTTCAGCGAAGATGCGGGCGAAGATGAATCCAAGGAGTCCGCCAAGACCACCGCTCAAGACGCCGCGCAGCACAAACTTGTCCATGTCAGGACTCTTTCGTTCGGTGAGTGGCTAGTGGCAGGGGAATCCGAGGAAGTGACGGGCATCGTGGACGAACTCGTGGATATGCGTGTCGCTGCCGAACACTGAAGAGGCACCCTGGTCGACACCAACGAAATAGTAGGCGAGGAAAGCGAGCAGCAGCGTGCCAACAATCCAACGGACGGCATGCGTACCGGGAATAACCAGCGGCGTCACAGCCAAGGTCGGCGAAAAGGCGTGGGTCATGTTAACTCCTTGAGGGATGATGCGTCCCTATCGATGAGATGGCCACACGGGTGAAGGGTCTGACTCACGAGCATCCGCTCAATTACAGTGGCGCAACCGTGTCGGGATTTCACCGACTTCCTTCGGTACCGTGCGACTGCACCATAACAGAACAATTACGGCACGCGAACGTCCGTCAGTCTGGCACCAAGTCGACGATGGCAGAACTGCTGCGTGTTTCGTCAACCGCGTGACTCAAAGACTGCTGGTTGGGGCAGATCTTGGCGTCCGCGCTAGCGGCGGTGGCGGGCTGAATAGACTCCGGGCCGTGCGGCAGGGCGCGGGGCGACCGTGCGGCGAGGACCGCGACGCTCCAGCACCCGAACGCGCTCAACCGCGGGCACCCCAATCTGCTGACTTTCTAGGTCTGCGAACACATCTGCATCATCGAGGCCTTCGATACCGGCAAGCATCTCGGTCTCAGCCGTCAACGGCGACAGACGCTGCTGCCCCCGCGGGATCAGCACTGCAAAGAAGATTGCCATGACACAAGCGATCGCGCCGAGCAGGAAACAGAGGTCGAATGGCGAGAACGATGAAGTGGATGGCACTGGATTCGCAGCAAACTTTACTGCCCAGGCGGCGATGATCGCGCCGTGCACAGCCGATGCGAGGGAGGTTCCTAACGAGCGGGAGAGCGTGTTGACGCTATTAGCAGCTGCAGTCTCCGTCATCGGCACATTACGCATGATCAGTGTCGGCATGGCCGCATACGAGACTGCGATCCCGACGCCAACAAGTGTCGATACGACGACCGCTTGCCATACATAGTGCAGATCAACGATTGCGTATACGAATCCGCCTGCGATGATGATCGGGCCAATGATCAAGGCCACTCGGGGGCCGTACCGTTTGATGATCCCGGCGGCCACCGGCGACACCAACATCATCGCAAAACCCATCGGTGCAGCACAAAGCCCAGCGACGACCATCGATCGACCGAAGCCGAAACCGCTTCCTTTAGGCGCCTGCAGTAGCTGGGTCATGACCAGGTTGAGCGAATACATTCCGAAGCCGACCATGATTGAGGCGGCGTTGGTGAATAGGACTGGCCTGCTGATCGAGGTCTTGATATTGACCAACGGGTTGCTGGCTTGCTTTTCATATCGCGCCCAAAAAATGAAAATGACCACTGAGGCGGCAATGAGTAACAGTTGCCGGATATCGCCCCAGCCCCACTTGCTCGTCTCTGACAGCGCAAACAACAAACACACTAATGCGGCCGACAGGCCAACTGCTCCGATGTAGTCGAAGTGGCCGCCGGTCTTTACCAAGGACTCCGGTACCTTCGCGAGGATTGCGATGAACACAAGTGCCCCTAGCGCGGCCGAGCCCCAAAAAAGGTAATGCCAACTCAGATTTTGCGCGACAATGGCCGACAACGGAAGGCCAATTGCCCCGCCGATGCCCAGTGTCGAGCTCATCAGTGCAACAGCACCTGGGAGCTTCTCTTTGGGCAGTGCGTCGCGCATCAGGCTTATCCCGAGGGCAATGGACCCGAGTGATGCGCCCTGAAACGCCCTGCCTATCAGCATCGGCAATAACGATGAACTCAACGCGCAGATGACCGAGCCGACGATCATCGCCATCACCGACATCAACAACACGTTTCGTTTACCGAACATGTCACCGAGTCGACCAGACAGTGGCGTGAATACCGCTCCGCAAAGCAACGTAATCGTGAGCACCCACGTGGTGTTGGCTTCGGGCGTATGCAAAATTGTCGACAATTGCGGCAGTAACGGCACAACGACTGTTTGCATGATCGAGACCGCCATGCCGGTGAGTGACAAGATGGCGACAATCGCTCCGGTGGAGCGGCGCGGGGCCGCGGTCGTCATAGCTGGAGCGGTGGCAACGGGTGTGGTGGTGGCCACGAAGTATCAGTGTCCTTTGAATCGGATTCGTCCCGGATGTCGACGCTGGCCCTGCGGGTCTAACAAATGCACGTTTGTTCTCACCAACTATAAACTAGTTAGCTCTACTAAGCATCTCATCGTGGTCAATTCCACTTTTTGCAGGCCACGGGACTGCCGAGCCATCACCTCCCGCACCTTCACCCGCGCTGATGGTGCGGGGAGTGATGGCTCGGGCAGTGAGTGGGCGGTGAGGACTATTCTTCGACATCGTGCGCACTCTTTTGGTGATTGGTATCGGCCCTGGCGGAATTCGGCAAGTTACCGTCGAAGCGATCGACGCGATGAAACAAGCCACCGTCTTTATCGCACTGGATAAGGGTGAAGGGAAAGCGGCGCTGCTCGATAATCGCCATCAAATATGTGCGACCTATCTCGATGAAAACACCTACCGCTTCGTAGAGGTCGCAGATCCGCCACGGGACCGTCAGCCATCGGACTACGCGGCCGAGGTGCGCCGTTGGCACGACGCGCGCGCCGAACTCATTGAGCACATCTTGCGCGACGAGATCCCTGAGGACGGCATCGCCGCGATGCTGGTCTGGGGCGATCCGGCGCTATACGACAGCACGCTGCGGCTCGTGGAGCGGATCGTCGAGCGGGCTCAGCTCGCGCTGAATTACCGCGTCATCGCCGGCGTCACTAGCGTCTCTGCGCTGACGGCAGCCCATGGCATCCTGCTCAACCGGATCGGTGAGCCAATTGTCATCACCACCGGTCGCAAGCTTGCTCACACCCCGACAGAAGTCGACGCTAACCAGGTCGTCATGCTCGATGCGGACTGCACTTTCCGGCAGACCGCCGATCCAGATGATGAAATTTGGTGGGGTGCCTACCTGGGAACCGAGCACGAAATTCTGTTGCACGGGCGCGTCGGCGAGATCGGAGCCGAGATCGAGGCGGCGCGGGCGACGGCTCGGGCCGAACACGGTTGGATCATGGACACCTATTTACTGCGAAAATAAGACCCGACCGTGACTAAGCAGTCCGGCGGCTCATGAGTCCCGTTTTAGCCTCGAGAGCTTAAAGTCCGACGAGTGCCTTGATGACCGTCGTATCGGCGTGCGCTTCGAGCGCGTCGGCGAGGCTGTTGATCATCAGCTCTCGACGGTCGTTGTACGCCGCAGCTGACGGCTCAGGAGTCCAACTCGATCCGGCGGCGGCTGCGATCTCGCTTAGCCACTGGCGGCGGAAATCATCGTTCTCGAATGCACCGTGCCACATCGTGCCGTACATGCTGCCCAGCTGGCAGCCGTCCAAAAATCTCTTACCACCGTGGACCTCGGCTATACCGTGGTGAATTTCGTAGGCCTCGACTGCTGCGCCGCGCCACGAACCCGACGGACGACCAAGGATCTTGTCGTACCCGAAGCGGACTGTCACCGGCAGGTGGCCAAGCCCGGGCGCCGCGCCGACGCCGGACTCGACCGGGTCAAAGATTTGCTCAGCAAGCATTTGATAGCCCCCGCAGATACCTAACACTGGTACGTGTGCAGCAACCCTGGTTGCGATCGCCTGCGCCACTCCAGATGAGCGCAGCCACTGCAGATCATCGACTGTCGCTCTGGAGCCCGGCAACACGGCGAGGTCAGCTCCAGCGACGACCGCAGGGTCGGTGGTCACTACGACCTCGACGCCGGGTTCGGCGGCGAGCGCATCCACATCCGTCGCGTTGGAAAGCCGCGGCAACCGCACGACAGCTACGCGCAATGATCCGTCCACTCCCGCGCCAGCTGATCGCCAGCGACCCACCTCCAAGGTGTCCTCACCATCGAGCCACACACCGCTAAGCCACGGCAGGACACCGACGAAGGGCACGCCCGTCAGGTCGGAGATCCGATTGCAGGCGGGCGCCAGCAGCGACTCGTCGCCGCGGAACTTATTTATCAGAAACGCCGAAATCAGCGCTCGATCATCCGCTTCAAGTAACGCCACCGTGCCGTAAAGCGAGGCAAACACACCACCGCGATCGATATCACCGACCAGCACCACCGGTAATGAGAATTGACGCGCGAGCCCCATATTCACATAATCCCCGGCACGCAAATTGATCTCTGCGGGCGATCCAGCGCCTTCGCAGACGATTACGTCGAAGTCCCGGGCCAGCTCCCGATAAGCCTCGAATGCCGCATCCGCAAGATGCGTGCGGCCAGTTGCATACTCCCCTGCCTCCAACGTGCCCGCTGGCCGGCCGCGCACCACCACATGCGAACGCCGATCCGATCCGGGCTTGAGCAACACCGGGTTCATCGCTGAGGTGGGCTCGACGCCAGCAGCGGCGGCCTGCAGAAACTGGGCTCGCCCAATCTCTGAACCATCCGCGCAAACCATCGAGTTATTGGACATGTTTTGAGCTTTGAACGGCGCGACTGCGACACCTTGGCGCTGTAGGTAACGGCACGTAGCGACCGTGACTAACGATTTACCAGCGTCCGATGAGGTTCCAGCGATGAGAAGGCCGCGACCAGAATTGCCCACCGCATCAGCCTAAGTGATCGGCCCATCAAGAACGCCGCAGCAGCGCTCTTGCTGATCCGATACCGTAATCGCACGCTGTAGAAACGGCGTCGCGCAGCGAATTTCGCACCGTTTGCCTGCGACTGCCCAATCGCAGGCAGAATGTTGCTGATAACCGAATCTGAGGAGCTGTCAATGACGACAACTACAGGCGACGCGCGGTCGATCGGTCTCGGCGCGCAAGGTCTGCCGATCGAACGTCTCGCGGATATTCTGCGGCAACGAGTCGCGGCGACCCCTACCAAGGTGGCTCTGCGCGAGAACAGCGGCGACACCAGCTTTGCCGAACTCGACGCACGGTCAAGCCAGTTCGCGCAGGCTCTGCTCGCAGCCGGGGTCAAGGCGGGTGATCGGGTCGCGATGGTCTGCGCTAACGACCGGTACTTCGTGGAGTTCATGTTCGGCGCGACCAAAATGGGCGCGATTCCGGCGCCAATCAATCTTCGGCTAGTACCGGCGGAGCTGCGTGGCGTGCTGTCGGTGTGCGAGCCGACGCTGCTCTATGTCGGAGCCGGTTGCGAAGCGCTCATGCCAGCGCCCGGCGACATCCCCGGCCTGCAGACCCTTCTTGATACCGCTGGATACGAAAAGCTCATTGCCGGCCACAGTACCGACGATCCGGGTTACCAAGCTGGAGCAAGTGAGTGCCAACTGATCCAGTTTTCCTCCGGCACCACCGGCCAGCCCAAAGGCATCATGCTCAGCGGTCGCAATTTCAGTGCCGCCCTCACTGGTGTCGCAGATCGAGTCGACATTGACGAGAACGCTATCGCGATGGCACCCGTTCCGTTCTTTCACATCACCGGACTGGTCCTTGCCTTGACCGCAATCAACAAGGGCAGCATCCTGCTTCTTAAAATGCCAGCTGGGCCGGCAGACCTGATCAGATTGCTCGTCGAGGAGGGCGTCACTCATGCGGTCGGCGTGCCGACGCTGATCCAGATGATCAGCCAATCGCCCGCTGCCAAAGACGCCGATTGGTCAAAGCTCAAATACTTCGTATACGGCGGCGCTCCGATGCCGCGCCCAGCAATCACGGCGGCCACCGAAGTACTGGAGTGCGGCTTGATCCAGGGCTACGGCATGACAGAGACGACCGCAGGTGTGACGACGCTGTGGCCCGAGGACCACCTGCCACAACCAGGTCGCGACCGAGTCGTGGGATCGGTCGGTCGTCCGATGGACGGTGTCGAGATCCGGATAGTCGATCCCGCGACCGGAAGAGTGGTGCAGACCGACGAACGAGGCGAGGTGCAAATCCGCGGTCCGTGGGTTACCCAGGGCTATTTCAATCGGCCCGAGGAAACTGCTGCCGCGCTGGTCGGCGACGGCTGGCTGCGCACCGGCGACGGCGGATCACTCGACGCGGACGGTTATCTGTATCTGCACGACCGCATCAAAGACATGATCGTTAGTGGCGGTGAGAATGTTTACCCTGCTGAGATCGAGAGCGTCCTGTCGGCACATCCGGACATTGCCGAGGTCGGCGTCATCGGCATCCCATCACACAAGTGGGGTGAATCGCCGCATGCGGTGGTGGTCCCGAAACCGGGTTCTCATCCGACCGAGGTCGACATCATCGCGTGGTCGCGTGAAAATATGGCGCATTTCAAATGCCCAGTGAGTGTTAGCTTCGTCGGCGCGCTCCCTCGCAACCCCAGTGGCAAGATCCTCAAGCGAGCATTACGCGAGGGCGTTGCTGAGCTGCCCTAGCGCGTCTGCTGTACCGCTTGCGGGTTTGAGTAAAACCCGACGGAACTGGCGAAAGCCTGACCGCACGGTGCCTGTTCGCGGCGCTACGACCAGCAACGCTGATGCTACCGTCAGCAGTATGCAAAGGCTCGCGAAGACTGAACGGTTCGCGCCGATCGTGGGTTCGGCTAGCGCGGCCGCCGAATCAGCAGAGCGGTCCGCTTCACAACGTGCGGCGCGTTAATGAAATCGGTACTGACGAACCTGCTTACGCCCATTGTTCAGGCTCCGATGGCAGGCGTCTGTAATCCCGAGCTCGCAGCCGCGGTGTGCAATGCTGGTGGACTCGGATTCTTGGCCGCTGGCTATCAGTCATCGGATGCGATGGTTGAACAGATACGTCGCACCCGCGCACTCACCGATCGGCCATTCGCGGTGAATTTGTTTGTGCCGCAGCCGGACGTTACCGCTTACCGCGCGGCGCACATTGCGCGATATGCCCAGCGAGTCGCCACGATCGCAAGTCAGTACGACGTTGCTCCTGGCGCACCGGTGTACGACGACGATGCCTTCGATGACAAAATCCAACGCCTCATTGCTGACCCGGTCCCACTCGTCACCTTCACCTTTGGGGCCGTCGAGCCCACCATCGTCGCGCATCTGCAGGCGGCGGGTACCGAAGTCGGTTTCACCGTGACAAGTGCCAACGAGGCTCGCCAGGCGCAGGCGCTCAGCGCCGATCTGCTGGTTGCACAGGGTGCCGACGCGGGCGGGCACCGCGGCACCTGGAGTCTGGATGCGGTGCCCAACGACACCGAAACTGCGGCACTGGTCACTGAGGTTCTCGCGGCAAGTGAGCTTCCGGTAATTGCTGCCGGTGGCGTCGGTGAGGCCGCCGATGTCGCGCGGCTGCTTGGTCTCGGTTGCACCGCTGTCGCAGCGGGCACCATCTTTCTCGCTGCGGATGAAAGCACTGCGCCGCAGGTCTGGAAGCAGGCATTCACCAGCGGCCGTTTCACCAACACAGTCGCGACGCGCGCGTTTAGCGGTCGGATCGCTCGGGCGTTGCCGAACCGGTTCATCGATCAACTCGGGCAGGACGCGCCTGCGGCGTACCCGCAGCTGCACTATCTGACTCGACCAATTCGTGCCGCTGCCGGCCGCGCCGGTGACCCGGACGGATTGGCACTGTGGGCGGGCACTGGATTTCGGCACGCGACCGCTCGTTCTGCGGCCCAAATCGTTGCCGACCTCACCCCGGCTAGCTCCAGAACACCAACCAATGACTAAACAACGTGAAGTGCGAATCGCGATCGTCGGAGCCGGGCTGATGGGCTCCACTCACGCATCGACGCTCACGTTCAGTACCAAAAATGTCGTTATTTCCCACATCGTGGACAAAGGCCTCGCTCGCGCGGCAGACGTCGCAGAGCCTATCGATGGTGCGGTCGCAACCACGGCGCTGCAGCCAGCGCTCGAGGACTGCGACGGTGTCATCATTACCGCACCTGATGAGTACCATCGTGAGCCTATTGAGCAGGTCCTTGTCGCTGGCAAACCGGTCCTCTGCGAAAAGCCGCTCGCCACCACTCTCGAAGACTGCCTGGGGTTGCTCAACGCAGAGTCTCAGTTAAGTCGGCCACTGATTTCCCTGGGTCTCATGTTTCCCTGGGTCTCATGCGCAGATTTGATCCGGGATACCGCGCGTTGCGCCGAGTGATCACCGACGGCAACGATGGTGAACTGCTGATGGTCCATAGTGTGCATCGCAACCCAAACAGTGCCGAGGGTAGGACGGCTGCAGCGATCCAAAGCCTGCCGGCTCACGAATTCAATATGTTGCGTTGGCTCAGTGCAGAACAGATTGTCAGCGTGGCCGCTTTCGCCGGAAAACGAAGCTCCAACGCAGCCCGCGGACTGCACGATCCGATGCTTTTCGTGTGCACGACGACAAGTGGGGTCATCGGACATATTCAGATGTATAGCAACGCCAGGTACGGCTACGAAGTTCGTTGCGAGGTGTTGTGCGAGGAGGTGCAGCAGACCTCGACGGGCTGTATCGCAGCGCGAATGGACTTGGTAGTAGCGCTGTTGCGGCAATCGAACCCGGTGTCTGTCGGGATTGGCGCGATCGATTCGCGAACGCGTACCGACTAGAGCTTCAAACGTGGGTCAACTCCGTCATCAACCCCGCGGAAACCAGCATCGACCTCGCCACTGCCTATGACGGCTATGCCGCGTTCGTCATCGCTCAAGCGGCGATCAATTCGATCGAATCCGGCGAGCCGGTTGCTACAAACCTCGCCGAGCCCCGAGCCATACTGGCACCGGCCCGAATTTCGTCTAGAATTCCGTCAGACCGCGAGACTAGCAAGCAGTAGGCGCATGGCCCCATGACCGCCAGGTCCCCGCATCCTTCCCCCGGTACGCGGGGGCCTGGTGTATTCGCTATAAGCGATCCTCGCCGGGCGGTAACTGGCCAAGTTGCGCGCGAATCTCGACAAGTTCTCGCTGAAGCTCGGCGTGATTGGCCCGCATGGTCTCAAATAACTCCCTGGTGCTCGGATAATCGGCGTCAATACGACTCACCAGCAGTTGGCCATTGGGCTCCAATTTCGCCAAGGCGACATCCTTTATATCGGTGATACCGGCCGACTGTAGTTCGATCATCAGGTCGTTGTGCGTGAGGTGCTCTCGTTTCATTTCCCGCGCATCGACCTCCCCATCACGAACCAGGACACTGGCCGACCCACCAAATAGCGTGCGCAGTCGGCGATGCCGAAATAGCACGATTACCAGCCCGGCGTTCATCGCAAACAAGGCGCCCGCACCAATGACCGCTCCGGTGACCGAGTTGTCATTACCGATCAGGCCATTTTGGACCGCGTTCGACACTAGTAGCAAGACGACGAAATCCATCGTGGTCAGCTGCGCCATTTCGCGTTTGCCAGCCAAGCGCAACGCGACGACGAGGAACAGGTAAAGAAAAAAGGTGCGAAGAAGCTTTTCCCAGACCGAAACGTCGAGGGAGAAAATTGAGTGCCACATGCGGCGTATTGTGCACGTCCGCGCCGATTTGCGGCGTAAAGGGAGTGTATGAAGACACCTTTGAGGTAACCAACAAAACGAAAAAGGCCCGATCCGCCTCGGATCGAGCCTTGTTTCGTGGTGACCTCGCGGCCCAGTAGGTGGCGCTTTAGCGCATCAAAAACTGGTTGTTACGCACCGCGATGGCGATGAGCTCAGCACGCACTGTCTCAGAGCTGGCTCCATCGATAGCCTTCAACATCTCGCGACGGCCCTTGTTGTCCTGTCGGTGTGAATGCCACTTAGCGCTGATCGTCATGTTCGTGTGCTCCTTGGTAATTCGAGTGGTTCAGTGGTGCGAGTCTGTGAGTTGGGTGACGCTCGAGCGACTCTGCTTTGCGTCAATAGCGAGGCACCGCGTTCGCTATGACTCCATTATGTGCCTCCAAATGATTTTCTGCCCTCGAATCCATGGTGATTCGAGGCACATACCTTGGAATTAATGCCCTAAGTGAATACCTGACTTTCGATTATCCCTATTTTACTAGTTGGCTCAAGTGATCCGTCGCTCATGACGAGCATCCTGTCAATTCCGCTCGTTTGTCGCATGTCGTGCGTCACTAGCACCGTTGAAGTGCCGTTGAGACGGGTCAACCGCGAAATCAAGTCCAGAACCGCACCGCCGCTGACCGAATCAAGGGCGGAAGTAGGCTCGTCGACCAGCAACACCGCGGGGCTGTTGATCAGCGCTCGCGCTATGGCGACGCGTTGCCGCTGGCCGCCAGATAGCTGATGCGGTCGACGTCCGACGGCAACAGATAGCCCAACCGCGTCGAGCAGTTCTTCAGCACGTTGGCGAGCCGCCGTGCTGCGTTTACCTCGCAGGTGACTGACAATCTCGACCTGTTCTAAGGCGTTAAGGGAACTGATGAGATTGGATTGTTGAAAGATGAAGCCGATTTCGGTGCGCCGAAGCTCAGTGCGTTGCTTTGCTGCCAGATCATCGACCGAAGCACCGTTGATCGTTACTGAACCAGACGTTGGTCGTTGCAAGGCGCCTGCGACGGCGAGCAGCGTTGACTTGCCTGAACCTGAGGCGCCGGTGATCGCCACTAGTTCGCCAGCCGCGACAGTCAGTGACACGTGGTCGACAGCGCGCACCTCACTGTCGCCATCGGGGTAGGTCACGGACACATCGTTCAATTGCAAGGGTTCCATTATTTTGTCCATTCCTTCATCTGGGTTTCTAGCGTGCCGCGCCGAGCGCGGTGATCGGTTCTACGGTGGATATCTGGCGGATTGCGACGAGTGCGCCGATCATGCCGAAGGCGAGCAGTAGCCCGAGTGGCAGCAATGTGGTACTCGCATCGATCACGAACGGCACCACGCTGGCTAAAAGCACACCGAGACCGGCAACGACCGCCATTCCGATCGCGCCTCCGACGACCAGGACGACGAGTGCTTGGGCCGCCGCATCTCGGGCGATATAGGTGTTCGAAGCTCCGATCGCCTTTAATACCGCGATATCTGGCTTGCGTTGCATTGTCCACACGGTGAAGAACGCGCCCACCACGACCGCACTGATTCCGAGCAGTAGCCATCTAATAAGACTTAACGAACCGTTTTCGGCCGAATACGATCCGATTGCAGCTTTGGCATCACTCGTTGAAAGCAGGGTCGTGCCCGTGTCGCGCTGGAGCGCATCACGGTTATCGTTCGCGCTAGTGCTCAGGGCCACAACTGTCGCTGCCGCACCGGCTGCCTCCGGCAACTCTCGCCACTTAACCAGATCGACATAGACCACTGGTGTGTGGTTGTACCAGGCGTCCGCCTGGGTGCCAGCGACCGTGAACGTCTTCGTACCTATCGTGATCTGGTCGCCGACCTTGACACCTTCATCAGCGAGCCCGGAGGAAATGACCACCTCATTGCCCGCGACACCGGTCGGTGCGATGGGCCCGCCGGGCACAACCCCGAATGCAGCGATCGCGAAATGTTGGCTGCCATGCGACGCGCTCGACTGAGCCACTCCGATCGGTGACGCGCTGGTCACCGATGGAGCATCGCGAAGTTTGGCGATGCTCACCTCGTCCAGGCGAGATTGGGCGAATGATGGTGCCTTGCCATTCGCGGGCGTACTGAATGCAATCTGATCGGCCGGTAACGAGGTGACTGCTGATACCGACTGCGCAGACAGACCGGCAGCCAACCCCGACAGCAAGCCGATCAGCAGCGTAATCAGCGCGATCACCGCTGCTATGAGAGCGAACCGGCCGCGGGCGAACCGTAATTCACGTAATGCCAAAAACATGGAGACTTTCCTTTCCTCCCCTTAAGAGTGCCAATCTGCGCGGCCATCGGAATCCCTCCAGCGGTTGAGCGTGAATCAACCGAACGGTTGATGGTTTCTGGCATAAAGCGGTTAGGTTGACCAGGTGTCCCTAACTTCCGCCACGCCACACGACTCGATCTCGCCAGTGCTTCGCGCGATGCAGGTCGGTCAGCACGTGCTGTTTGTCTTGCTGGTCGCCTTGGGCACCGCACGAGCCGCGCAATCAGTGAGTCCTTGGGCATGGGCGGTCGGTGCTGCACTGCTCGTCTGGTACGGATTCGGCGTCGTCCTCGCGCGGCGCCGGATGACTCGTTTGGCAGCGGTGATCTGGCTGGGCGCCTTAGTAGTCGGTTGGCTGGCAGCGATGCTCATGTCGGCCGACTATTCCTGGGTCGCGTTTGCGATTTTTCTGCTGTGCATGCATTTATTACCGACCCGCACAGCAATCGCGACCACGGCTGGGTTGACTGGCGTCGTCATCACCGCACAAATCTTGTCGATCGACAGCAATCGTGTGGCGCAGGTGGCCGGACCGATCTTCGGCGCAGCGGTCGCTGTCGGCTTCGGTCTGGCTTATCGCCAGCTGCTGGCCGAACGTGCGGAGCTTGCTCGCGCTCAGCATGCTGCCGGAGTGCTCGCCGAACGCGAGCGACTTTCACGCGACATTCATGACACTTTGGCGCAGGGACTGTCCTCAATCGTTTTGCTCGCCAGAGCCGGGCAAGCACGCGAGGAGGCCGGTTCGCGGACGCTGCATCAAATTGAGGCGACAGCTCAGGAAAATCTCGAAGAAGCCCGCCGCGTCGTAAGAGCGCTCGCACCTGCCGAACTTGAAGCGATGCCGCTGGTGGAGGCACTGCAAAGGGCCGCGTTGAACCTCGAGCAGCAGACCGGGATCATTGCCGCGGTTTTAACGGACGGCGATCCGATCGTCCTGGATCAATCAGTCGAAGTGACCTTGCTGCGAGTAGCCCAGTCGGCTCTCGCGAACGCCAGGCAGCATGCCGAAGCGCAACGAATCGCGGTGACGCTCACCTATGATGCTAGCGAAGTAAGTCTTGATGTGGTCGACAATGGCATCGGTTTTGATTGCGAAAATCTGCCAAGCTCCGATTCGGGCTACGGCTTGAGAGCGATGCGCGACCGGCTCACACAGCTGGGCGGCATCCTTGAAATTGAATCCAGTCCAGGCGGCGGAACTGCGCTGGCTGCGCGGATCCCCCTCACCAGTGAAGCAACCAGGCCTGACCGATGACCGAAGCGATCCGAGTGGTGCTCGTCGATGATCATCCGATCGTCCGGGCTGGGTTGCGAGCGCTACTCGAACTCACCAGCGAAATTGAAGTCGTTGGCGAATCAGGAGACGGCGCGGCGAGCATTGAGATCATCCGTCGCGCGCGTCCGGACGTCGTTCTGATGGATTTACGGATCGGCACTGGAATAGACGGGGTGGAAACGACCAAACAGGTCCTGCAACTGCCTGAGGCCCCACGAGTGCTCATCCTGACCACGTATCAAACTGATGCCGATATCGTGCGTGCGGTCGAGGCAGGCGCCAGCGGTTACCTGCTCAAGGACGCACCGTTGGATCAACTTGTTGATGCTGTACGACGGGTGACCGCTGGCGAGACCGTACTTGCCGCACCGATCGCGGGGCGACTGGTGCGGCAACTGCGGACCTCTGCCGCGACGCTGTCCGCACGCGAAGTCGAGGTACTCAAGTTGGTCGCTAGTGGCGCAACGAATCAGGCGATTGCCCAGGAACTTTTTCTATCGGTCGCCACGGTGAAGTCACATCTGGTGCATACCTATACCAAGCTCAATGTCGAGAGTCGAACGGCCGCAGTTGCCAAAGCGCGCGAGTTTGGCTGGCTGCGCTGAGACAAAGATGTTCGATGGGGCAGATCGGCTGCGAGCGGTCCCAAAATGAGGTAGGAAGGTACCCGGACGCATCGCCGGTGCGCGCTTTAATCAATTCGTGAGGAGATTTCTATGGGTCTCGGTGACATGGTCAACAAGGCAAAAGAGGCAATCGGCAACGAGGAGAACAGCGACAAGGGCCTTGATAAGGGTGCCGAGTTCGTTAAAGGCAAGCTTGGTCATGACGATCAGGTCGTCCAGGGTCGTGAATTCCTCGACGGCAAAGTCGGCGACGAGTAGCCGAACCACCGATCACGCACGAGAGACCGGCACCAGGTGTCGGTCTCTCGTGCTGTCTCGCCTTGCCTGAGTGCGACCGATAGGGTTGATAATCGTGCCTCATATCGAACGCTCAAGAACGGTCGTAATCTTCCTAGTCCT
The DNA here is from genome assembly GCA_039923595.1 of Antricoccus sp. Taxonomy (GTDB): domain Bacteria; phylum Actinomycetota; class Actinomycetes; order Mycobacteriales; family Antricoccaceae; genus Antricoccus. The sequence goes on from JBDTCL010000275.1 coordinate 15,519, forward strand.
CGCGTTGAGCGGTTTGCTTGTCGGGTGCTCAACGGCAAAGTCCGACGCTCAGGCAGCTGCCGAGAAATTTCTCAATGCGCTCGCCAAAGCTGACGTCGGGAATGCTGCTGCATTGACGTCAAACCCGAGCAGTGCTCAGACTGTGCTCAAAGCCAGCCTGGCCGACCTCGGCAAGGGCTCGCTCAAAGTCGCTAGCGTGAGCACCCAGAACGACACGAAAGCCATCGCGAAATATCACGCGAGTTGGAAAATTCCACAGAGCGCCAAACCATGGAGTTACGACGCCACTCTCACCCTTAGCGCGACCAAAAATAAGAAATGGCAGGTTCAGTGGTCACCGAGTGTGCTCTATCCGCAACTGGCCACCAACGAACAAATTGCGGTGCAACGCATTCAGCCAACTCGCGCTGATCTGCTCGATTCCACAGGCAAACCGCTTTTCGCACCTACCACCGTGGTGATCGTCGGTTTACAACCCTCCAAGGTGCAAGACATCGCCACAGTCAGCGCGACACTAGCCAAAGTGCTCAACGTCGACGCAGCCAAAATTCAGTCAGATTTTGCCGCGGCAACACCAGATGCTTTCGTCCCGGTCGTTACTCTTCGTGAGCCGGACTACCTCGCCGTTAAGAGCCTTATCTACGACCTCCAAGGGACGGTTTTCCAAACCACCACGCAGTTGCTAACCCAAGGATCCGGATGGGGACGGGCGTTACTCGGAGTAATCGGCCCGGCAACGAAAGAGATCATTGATGCCTCAAGCGGGCGAATCAAGGCAGGCGACCAAACGGGCTTGTCAGGATTGCAAAAGTCTTATGACAAACAGCTCTCGGGCACTCCAGGTATTCAAGTCGTGCGCACCGATGGCGGCTCGAACCCCACCGTGATCGACAAGTTGCAGGATCCGATCGCCGGAAAGCCGGTCACTCTCACCCTTGATTCGACAATTCAAACTGCGGCTGAGAACGCACTCAGTACCATCGGCCAACAAGCTGCGATTGTGGCCTTGCAACCGTCAACCGGCAAGATCCTTGCCGTCGCCAATTCCGCCACCGCCCAGGGCAACATCGCGATGACCGGCAAGTATCCGGCAGGATCATCGTTCAAGATCGTCACCTATCTTGCCGCCTATACCGCTGATCCGTCGCTTAGCCCGGATTTCACGATCGCGTGCCCTGGAACGATTACCGTCAATGGCAAGCAGTTCGAGAACGAGAACAAGTTCGATGAGGGCACCATCTCTCTTCGCGAGGCCTTTGCAAGATCATGCAACACCTCGGCGATTGAATTGGCGCAAAAGCTCGGCAATAGCGCACTCCCCGATACGGCGAAGTCACTCGGAATGGGCGCCGATTGGCAACTTCCCACGGACTCATTCTCAGGCTCACTCGATGTGCCCGCCGGGCCTACCGACCTTGCAGCGGCAGCGATTGGCCAAGGCACGGTTGCGGTGAGCCCGCTGGCAATGGCCGTCTTTGCTGAAGCTGCTGCAACCGGTACCCCGATGACGCCGTCGCTCGACGCCGCCGCGCCCGGCATCGCTGGCAAGCCGATCGATCCCACGGCTCTAGGCAAAGTGCAGGCGGGAATGCAGGCTGTCGTTGCCCAGCCATACGGAACCGCGTACTTGCTGCACGACCTGCCTGGAGCGATAGCGGGCAAGACCGGCACGGCAGAGTTCGGCACCCAAACGCCACCGCAGAGTCATTCTTGGTTCGTTGGTTATCGGGGCGATGTAGCATTTGCGATCTTCGTTTATGACGGCGGTGCCTCGCAGACCGGCGCAGTTCCCATCGCTAAAACATTCCTCGCAGCCTTCTCTTAACTGCGTGGCGGGGCGACACCGGCAGCGGTTAAACTGCTAAATCGGTTGCGTCGGGCCGTAACGTGGTGTTCATGATTCCGCAGAATTGGGTCGCGTATCGACGCGCTGAAGACAACGAAATCCTCGGCTATCTCACGCCAAGTGATGATATCGATCTTGTCGTCCCGGTTACCCTCTTTGGCTATCCGCTCAGCGAGCCGACCGACAAAGATTGCGCATCCGACGTTCTTGAAGCGATAGGTCTTGCCTATCTTGCCGAGCCGTGGTTACTGACCACTGATCAGCATCCGGAGCCGATGAAGGTGCAGATCGTCGAGGCGAGTCCAGAACGCGTCGTTGTCAAGGGCGCGGACTACGGCGCGATGGAGTGGTTCAATTTCTCGTTCTTCCTTGAGGTGCCTGCGACCGAACTCGCACCCGGTTAGTTCGCTGATCGTCCAGTTGCATCGATCGACTTCACAGAGATGCAGTATTTTGGCCAGATGACTAAACGAACGGTCGTGGTGTCTCTGGGAGCGAAGCTGTCGAAATTCCGTGTACTCGATTGCGTCGTTAATCGGTCACCTCCCATCGGCAAGCAAAGCACCACCGACCTGCCGTGAAGCAGCTATCGGCTGCCGACTACACCGTAATGCCGTGGAAAAACGGTGGTGGCACGACAATGGAGATTGCGCGAGACGTTGCTAACGAGGGTTATCGCTGGCGGCTATCGATTGCCGACATTCGTGCGGATGGGCCGTTCTCGACATTTCCGGGCAGGTCCCGGATCATCAGCGTTTTAGAAGGCACCGGGATGAGACTCACCATCGATGGCACGCCGACCGATCGCCTCTATCGGTACGAGCCTTTCAAATTTGCCGGTGCTGCAATAACCTCGTGCGCATTGCTCGATGGGCCAGTTCGGGACTTCAATTTGATCTTCGACCCCGAACGCTATCGCGCCCGCGTTTCCTGGCACTGCGCACCGCTAGATATCCCCGGTGATCAACATATTGTGCTCAGCGCCCATGATGGATGCGTCGTAAATGATCAGTCGCTTGCCCTTTATGACACGGTTTTTTGCGATGACCCGCTTTTTATCCGCCCGTCAAACGGTCAATCATTCGCAATCGTGACCTTGAACCGCATAACGCACTAACCACTCAATACTCGCCGAGAAGGGCCCGCTATGCATGTCGACTTGATCATCACCAATTCCAATATTCACACGATGAACGCTGCTCAGCCGCACGCTACATCACTCGCGATTCTCGGTGAGCGGATCGTGGCCATCGATGATGTGGAGGGACTACAGGCGATTCGTACCGTTGATCTCGGTGGCAAAACCATCACGCCCGGATTTCACGACGCCCATAACCATATGACGCACTTCGGCATGCAGATGCAGGAAATTGCGCTCTCTTCTCCCGGCGTGCAGACTCTGGAAGAGGTGTACGCGCTCGTCGCTGCGCAAGCTGCGCAATTGCCAGAAGGATCTTGGATCATCGGCAGCGGCTACGACCAGAACAAGCTCGGCGGCGCGCACCCCACTCGTCAGCGACTCGACGAAATCGCGCCGCGCCATCGGGTCTGGCTCAAGCACACTTCGGCCCATATGGCAGTAGTGAATGGGATGATCCTGGACGAAGTCGACATCGAGGCTGCGCCGCCGGGCGGAGAAGTCGTCAAGGACCAGAATGGTCAGCCAACTGGGTTGCTGCAAGAACAGGCGCAAGCACTCGTCCAAGACTTGGTACGTCCCTACCCGCAGCAGACTATTGTCGATGCGCTTGCTCGCGCTTCGGCCGAATACGCCAAGGAAGGTCTCGTCGGTGTGCACGAGGCCGGAATCGGTGGCGGCTGGGTCGGCAATAGCCCAGTGGAGTTCGCGGCTTATCAGCAAGCGCGAGCTGACGGCGTGCTCAAGCAACGAATCACCGTCATGGTGGTTTCTGACTCCATTCATGATCTTGATCGAGCCGCTGCAGATGGTCCAGCGAAAGGCCTTGACTTGGGAATCAGAACTGGTCTGGGCGACAACTTATTGCGCATTGGGGCTATGAAGCTGTTTTCTGATGGATCACTACTCGGCCACACCGCGGCGATGTGCGAAGACTTCGCCAATGGTCCCGGCGAGGTTGGTTTCTTGCAAGAGGAAGTCGCCAGCCTGAAGGCGAAGGCGCTCGGTGCGCATCGAGCCGGCTGGCAGATTGCCGCACACGCGATTGGTGATCGAGCAGTCGGCGTCGTACTGGATATTTTTGAAGATATTCTGGCGAAGTTTCCACGTGAGGATCATCGTCACCGGATCGAACACTGTGGTGTTTGCCGGCCAGAATACATCGAACGCATTGCGAAGCTCGGCTTGATTCCGGTACCGCAGGGGCGGTTCGTGGAAGAGATCGGCGACGGAATGGTTGCCGCGCTGGGCACCGAGCGTGAGGGCTGGGCCTACCGGTTCAAGTCGTTCCTAGATGCAGGCATTATCGTTCCCGGTAGCTCCGACCGCCCGGTAGTCCTCGGAGCACCGTTGTTGGGAATGCAGGCGATGGTCAATCGCCGGACCGAATCCGGTGCCATCCTCGGCCCCGACGAGATCGTGTCTACAGAAGACGCACTTCGCTGTTATACAACGGGTTCCACGTACGCGGCGTTCATGGAAGACGAATCAGGAAGTCTACAGGCGGGCAAACTCGCCGATCTCGTTGTGCTGTCCGATGACATTCTTAGCGTCGATCCGGCGACGATTGGTCAACTTGAGGTGCTCGCCACGATGGTCGGCGGTGAGCTCACCCACGGCGCTCTTGATGGCTGACCGTTACAGGGTCTTCAGCGCTTTCGCTGCAGCGTCGACCATGCGATCAATCTCCTCCTCGGTGATGATGAACGGCGGCGAATAGGCGATCGAGGTGCCGTCGCCAACCTTGCGGCAGAGGATGCCACGGGCCATTATTTCGGCCTCAAGTTTGACCCCTTGCTCGGCTGTCTCGACTTGGAATGCCCCGAGCAATCCAGCGGGAGTCCGTACATCGATGACGTGTGGATCGTCGCTGAGGCTTTGCATTGCCTCTGCGAAAGGTTTTTCTAAGGTAGCGACCCGATCGACTAACCCATCTTGCTCGATCACATCTAGATTCGCCATTGCTGCCGCACAGCAGGTTGCATGGCCGGAATAGGTTAAGCCGTGCTTGAACCACGTCTGGGAACCATCCGCCCAGAACGGCTTCGTGACCTTGGGAGCGACGATGACGCCGCCGAGTGGCAGATATCCGGACGTCACGCCTTTCGCGAAGGTGATCATGTCCGGATCGAGATTGTATTTGCCAGAAGCAAACCACTCACCCGTGCGGCCAAAACCGCAAATAACTTCATCTGCCACGAAAAGGATGTCGTGTTCCCGGCATAAATCACGCACTCGATGCAGGTACTCCTCGCCCGGAAAGATCACTCCACCAGCACCAATAATCGGCTCAGCGAAGAATGCGGCCACAAACTCAGGGCCAGCATTCATGATCACTTTCTCGACATCATCGGCGTCTGTTGCTGATGCCCGAAGGACCGCCGGATCTAGGTCGCCATAGCCAATTCGATTGGGCTCCATCCACCCGAGTGAGGTGCCAAAGCCGTGCAGCCCGTGATAAGCGTTCTCGCGCGATACGATGATCCGCTTTTGCGGTCGGTCGGTCGCAGTGAAGTAACGACGAGCTAACTTGGCGGCACTATCGATCGCGTCGCTACCTCCCGAACCGAGAAAAACCTTCGCATCGGGGCCGAGCGGCGCAAGGCTCACGATCCGATCGCAAATGTCCTTATTGGGCTTACTCGCGAAGCGGCCGAAGGAATGGAAGGTCTCCAGTTCGGCCATCTGCGCGCGGACTGCATCGGCGACCCGTTGATCGCCGTGGCCGATATTTGCATACCAAAGTCCAGCGGTGGCATCGAGCAGCCGAGTGCCGTCGTCGGTCCAGAGGTAGGAGCCTTCACCGCGGACAATCACGATCTCCTCATGCTGTACCTGCGACATGAGTGCTTGCGGATGCCAAAACGAAGTAGCCATGCCCCCATCTTGCACCTTGTTGTCCGCCCTGTGAACCCGCCAGGCTCACCGCAGCAACTACAAATGCTGTACCCATTTCGCCAGCGCTCAAGGCCCCAGAGCGGTATGGTGATCGACGTTGGATGTCGCGGTGTGCGGCGCATTTAGGTGCGGCGAACAGATTCGGGGGAACTGCGCAGCGACTTCCAATCGAGTCAACCAGGCGGGGGGACGCCAATGGCTGATCGGGGTAGTTCGGCATTTGATAGCGGCTTTGCCGCTGACGAGCCGACAATCGACAGCAACGCAGCACGTATGATGACTGGCCGCAAGATGCGGCGTGGTTTTGTGCGCCGACATAAGTTGATCACCACATTCTTGGTGCTGATCACCCTTAGCGTGGCGAGCGTAGCCGGGGCGGCGTTCTATTTGAACTCCAAGCTGGGCAATATCGCGACCTATACCAGCAAGCTCAGCGAGTCAGACCGGGTGCCGAAATACATCCCGAAGGCCGCTAGCAACACGAGCACCGGGGCGGCACCGGTGAACATTTTGCTGATGGGTGCCGACAAATCCAGCGGGCAGTCAATCGCTCAACTGGTCAAGGAAGGCAAGTGGGACTACGGCTCCATGCGTAGTGACACGATGATGCTGATCCACATTCCCGCTGATCGGTCGCACATCTACATCACCTCGATCCCCCGGGACTCGTGGGTTCCGGTTCCCGGGTACGGCATCACTAAAATCAATGCAGCTTTTTCTTATGGTGGACCGGATCTCGCGGTTCAAACCGTCGAGCAGCTCACCAACGTTCATATTGATCACGTCATCATGCTCGATTGGGACGGATTCAAGGGATTCACCGATGCCCTTGGCGGTGTCACACTCAATGTTCTAGGTCAAGGCGAGGTCAAGATGGACGGCGCGGACGCTCTGGCCTACGTCCGGGTCCGCAAAACGCTACCAAATGGCGACTTTGACCGAATCAAACGCCAACAGAACTTCCTGCGGGCCATCATGACAAAGGCAGTCGACAACGTCTCATTCACCAACGTTAGCCAGTTGCTCACCATGCTCGATGTGCTGGGCCACAACGTCACCGTTGACTCGACCCTGACACCAGCGGTGATGCGCGGACTCGCGTGGGAACTGCGCGGCATCAAGTCCGGTTCGGTGACATTTATGACCGCACCAGTCACCGGAACTGGTATGGAGGGCGACCAAAGCGTGGTTTACCTCGACCCGGCTAAAGACGGTCCGCTGTGGCAGGCGGTCCGGGAGGACACGATGTCGTCCTATGTCACTACGAACTCTCCGCCAACGCTGCCACCACCGGGCCAGATCAACTAGATCGGCACACCGCGCGCCTGCAGATCACCGCGAAGGTGGCCGTTATCGACGAATCGAATGGCATCCATCCCAGCGACTTTGGCCGCAGCGACATTGCGGGCACTATCGTCGATAAACACCGAGTTTTCAAGTGCCGTCACATGCGAGATCCGGGCTGCGAGTACGGCGAAAATTTGCGGATCTGGCTTGGCCAGCTTCTCATCGCCGGAGACCACTATGTCCTCAAAGAGGTCCAGGAAGTGATAAATCTCCCGCGCGATAGGAAACAACTGAGCTGACCAGTTGGTCAATGCGAATAGTCTCGTACCGGCGGCCTTGAGGTCCTCGAGAATCTCGACGGTATCAGTCACCGGGCCGAGGAGGGAGGCTGCAAAGTTCGGGCGATAGGCATAGATCTCGTGCTCCCACTGCGGGTGCGCAGCAACCGCTGCGGCCTCGCCCTCTTCCCAGGTACGTCCGGCGTCCTGGGCCAGATTCCATGCGGCGAAATCAAAATCCGCATCGCTCAAGAACGCCCGTGCTCGCTCGGGACCAACCGAGCCAGCGATGGCCGGATAGGGGTCCCAGTTGATCAATACATTTCCTAGGTCAAAAACCACCGCATGAACCGTCACCTAGCCGACCCTACCGCCGAGGCAAGTCGCGACCAGCAGGTAATAGAGTCCATTCATGCGATTTAGCCTATGGCTCCCTGCGAACATTTCCTGGCCTGACCTATCAGCGGCTGCTTCTCATGCCGAGTCCGGTGGCTGGGAAGGACTCTGGCTTGCCGACCATTTTATGGCTAACACTGCCGAACCGAACGACGATCCGATGGGCGAATGCTTCGCTCAACTCGCCGCGCTCGCTGCGGT
>JBDTCL010000276.1:0-15517 GCA_039923595.1 Antricoccus sp.
TGGTCGATGGCCGCGATGTCGTTGCAGACGTGCATGACGTGTTGGATCGAATGGGTGCATTTAGCGACCGGATCCGCACAGGGGAATGGACCGGAGCGACCGGCAAGCAGATCGCTACCGTAATCAATATTGGAATCGGTGGCTCTGATTTAGGGCCGGTCATGGCGCATGAGGCGCTTGAGGCATTTTCGCAACGCGAGATCGAGTGCCGGTTCGTTTCCAATATCGATCCGACTGACCTTGTCGAGAAGACTCGCGATCTCGATCCGGCCACCACTCTATTCATCATTGCCAGCAAGACATTTAGCACTCTGGAGACGCTCACCAACGCGAGACTCGCTCGCCGCTGGCTGACAGATGGTTTGCAGCAGCAGCACCATCTATCCTCGGCGAAGGCAGCCTCCGCTGTCGCAAAACATTTCGTGGCAGTGTCAACCAATACTGAGCTTGTCGCCGACTTTGGGATCGACACTGCAAATATGTTTGGGTTCTGGGATTGGGTCGGCGGTCGATACTCCTACGATTCCGCAGTCGGACTATCGCTGATGATTGCGGTCGGCAAGGACCAGTTCGCGCAAATGCTCGCCGGATTCCACGTGATGGACGAGCACTTTCGCACGGCACCATTCGACGAGAATGGTCCGGTGATTCTTGGCCTGCTCAATATTTGGTACGGTGATTTCTTCGGCTCCGGTAGCCATGCGGTACTTCCCTACTCCCAATATTTACTGCGATTCCCCGCCTATCTCCAACAATTGACGATGGAATCGAACGGTAAGTCTGTACGCCTCGATGGCAGCCCGTCCAAGGTTGACACCGGCGAGGTTTTTTGGGGTGAGCCCGGCACCAACGGGCAACACGCGTTCTATCAACTTCTGCATCAAGGAACTCGGCTTATTCCTGCTGATTTCATTGGGTTCATCGAACCGAACAATGATCAACACGATGGCGATGCTGACGTCCATGATCTGTTCATGTCTAACTTCTTCGCCCAGCCGGCCGCCTTGGCATTCGGTAAGACCGCCGAGGAGATAGCCGCAGAAGGCGTCAATCCCGAAGTCGTGCCGCACAAGGTAATGCCCGGAAATCGGCCAACAACTTCAATCATGGCGACCCGGTTGACGCCCCACGTGCTCGGTCAGCTTGTCGCGCTATACGAACACATTACGTTTGTTCAGGGCGCAATCTGGGGAATCAATTCCTTTGACCAATGGGGCGTCGAACTCGGCAAGACGATGGCAAAGCAGGTTGCACCGATGCTTTCTGGCCAATCGGCAACTGACAGTTTGGACTCATCGACAGCCGAACTTATCGCCCGCTATCGCGCCGAGCGCGCGTAGCGTCTAGCGCGGCCATTCTGGGTGGCGCTTTTCAACAAACGCGTTCATTCCTTCGCGGGCATGATCAGTCTGACTGGCCGAAGCCATGACCTCCATCGCGTACATATACGCGTCAGATTCCGGACGGTCCAACTGGTTGTAGAGTGCCTGTTTGCCAAGCGCCTTGCCGGTTCGACTGCCATTTGAGAGCTTTCCGATCAATTCAGACAGCTTGGCATCAAGTTGATCATCCGGTACCGCGTAATTGATCAGTCCCCAGGCCTGCGCGGTTTGGGCATCGACCGGTTCGCCGGTCAACGCCAGCTCCATCAAATGCTTGCGACCGACATTGCGCGAGACACCCACTGATGGCGTATGGCAGAACCACCCGCCCTTACCGCCAGGAAGTGCGAACCCGGCCGAGTGCGCCGCAACCGCGAGATCAGCACTCGCGACCAATTGGCATCCGGCGGCCGTGGCAAGTCCATGGACCCGCGCGATCACGATCTGCGGCACCGTATGCATGCGCTGCATTAGCTTGGTGCATAACTGCAGCAACTCACGCATCGAGTGCAGGTCACGGCCGATCATGTCGGCGAAATCGTGCCCAGAGCAAAACACCGGCCCATCGCCTGCGAGCACAATGATCCGCGCGTCAGTTGTGGCAGCCCAATCGAATCCGGCCAGTAAATCGCGCATATGCGCCTCAGAAAGGGAATTTCTGCGTTTCGCACGGTTCATCGTGATGGTGATGACCTGGTCCACACGGTCGATCAAAATGTTTTCATATTGTGGTGCATTCGTCGCAGCGCGCTCAGCAATCTCAGTCATACCCTCACTGTAAACCGCACCGTACCTCTCGCACCACAGGCAGTCTGCGATCAGCGTCGCCGCACGACAGCCTGTTGCGGATCGCCAAGGACGATCCCGGACCTTTCCAATCCGATGCGGCTACCGCTCCGTATTCCTGTTGTACACGGTCGACGGTAATCACCGTTACTCGAAAAATTAACTCATCCCAATTATGGTAAGGATCCATCATGCCCAAAACCCGGATTTCCAAAGGTGTCATCAGCCTCAGCTTGGCCGCCGCGATCGCAATACCGCTAGCGGCATGCGATGCCAGCGCTAGCGCTAGTACCGCGTCATCGAGCAGCAGCGCGACCACCGCCAAGGCAGCACCTACGCCTATCGCCCAACTGGCAAGCCTCAAGGGCAAGCCTGGTCAGAGCACCGCGGTAAAGCTCGATCCCGGTTTCCTCGCGGCATTGAAAAGTCTCGGATTGACCCCAGGCGTCACCGGTACCGCTCAGCTCACAGACGGTTCACTCATCTTTCCGATCACCGCGGGAAATGTCACCTATTACAAGCCACGCAGCATCTTTCCTTATGTACAAGGAGATCTGCAGCATGACGGTAGCGGAATCACTCTGACCGCTGGCGGCACTGTGGTCGGGTTGAGCAACTTCGACATAGACCCCGGAACTTCGAAGCTTTATGGTGACGTCAGTGTCAACGGTGCACCCGCCGCAGACCACGCTTTCCTGTTTGATCTCGACGGCAGCACGCTGCAGCCGCTGAAGACCGAAGGCGACAAGGCCATCCTGCAGGGCACCACCGTCAAGATGTCCGCGGACGCCGCCGCACTGCTTGACGCAACATTCAAGACCGAGGCCGTCAAAAAGGGCCTAGTTATCGGAATCGCGACGATTACTGTCTCCACCGCCAAATAATCACGAAGTACCACCCACTGCCTAGCAGTGCGGCCGATACGGTCGGCTCGCCTAACACCGGAATTAGGCGAGTCGGCCGTTTTACGTTGACCTAGGCACTAGGTGTTTGCAGATCAATCGTCCACAAGTTCCATCTGCTCGTACCATTGCTGCTCTAGCTGTTCGCGTTTGGTTTGCAAAACCCGTAAGTCCTCCTGCACCGATCGCAGCGCATCGAAGTCACTGGCATGTTCGGCCAGCTGGTCATGCAATGCCGTCTCGTCTTTATCGAGTCTGGTGATTTGACGTTCTAACTTGGCAACCGATTTACGCGCGTCTCGGCGGTCGTTAGCATTCAGCCCGGTGGCCACCGCCGCGTCTGTCGAAGGCATCTCAGCGCTCGCGGCTGCCGTCGATCGGCGGCGCATGTACTCCTCAATGCCGCCAACCAAGTGCGTCAGTTTTCCGTCACCCAAAACCGCAAACAAATCATCAGTGACCCGCTCGACGAGATAACGATCGTGGGAGACGACAATTAATGTCCCCGGCCAGTCATCGAGCAGATCTTCCAGTGCCGTCAACGTATCAACATCAAGGTCGTTAGTCGGCTCGTCAAGAACCAACACATTCGGCGAGCTCATCAGCATGCGAACCATCTGCAACCGGCGCCGCTGTCCCCCTGACAAATCCCGAACATACTGCTTGTGCATGCGTGCTGGAAAGCCAAACCGCTCCAGCAGCTGCCCACCGGTCAGATCCTTATCCCCGATGCGGACCAATGTCGCTACTTCTGAGACGGCCTCGATCATCCGCTGCCGCGGATCAAGCTCAGCAAGGTTCTGACTCAAATGCCCGAGCCGCACCTTGGGACCGATCTGGCGGATCCCCTCAGTTAGGGGCTGATCTCCCAATAGCGCCCGAAGCAGCGTCGTTTTGCCTGCACCGTTAGGTCCGAGCAGCCCATAACGGCCACCTGGCGCGAGCCGCCAGGTCAGCTTTGAGAGGATTTTTCGGCTTGGCGAACGCGAATCTGCCGGAAACTCCACCGAGGCATCGATCAGGTCGATAACGGTCCGGCCAAGACTTGAAGTCGCGGTAGCCACCAGCGATACCTTGTCGCGCAGCGGCGGAACATCGTCGATGAGCGCATTTGCCGCTTCGATACGAAATCGCGGTTTCGACGTACGGGCGGGTGGTCCACGGCGCAGCCAAGCGAGTTCCTTACGAGCCAAATTCCGGCGTCGTTCCTCGGTTACATCCGCCACCCGTTGGCGTTCTGCACGGGCAAAGACCCAGTCTGCATAACCGCCGTCGTACATCACAATGTCGCCGTCGACCACTTCCCAGGTGCGCGTGCAGACCGCATCGAGGAACCATCGATCGTGGGTTACTACAACAACTGCTCCGCGCCAGGCTCTCAGATAGTCAGCGAGCCACTGCACGCCTTCGATATCGAGGTGATTTGTCGGCTCATCAAGAACGAGTAGATCAACATCACTTACCAAAGCTGCAGCCAGACCCACCCGACGTCGCTCGCCACCTGAGAGGGTGTCCACGGTGGTGTCCAGACCGAGCGCGGTGAGTCCAAGGCCCTCAATTACTCGGCGCAATCGGGGGTCTTTAGCCCAGTCGTACTCAGCCCCCGTCGAACTATCGGGTGCGACAAGTTGCCGGATTGTCGTTCCGTAGTCGAAATCATCACTTTGCCCGACAAAAGCGACATGCAATCCCGTTCGATAGGACACTCGACCGCTGTCGGGCGCTAGCTGGGCAGACAACACACCGAGCAAGGTCGACTTTCCAGCGCCGTTGAGCCCCACGACACCAATCCGATCACCGTCGTCAATTCCGGCAGAGATACTACGCAAAATAGGTTCGACATCGAATTGAACAGTGATTTGATCAAGATTAACTTGGTTTGCCACGAAGGTAGTCCGACTTTCCTATACCGACGCTGCTGATGCATCGTGGGCGGCAGCGATCACAGATACGATACCGTCCATGATGTCGTTGAGCTCATAATCCTTCGGCGTGAACACCCGCGCTACTCCACCCGCGATCAACTTCTTCGCATCCTCATCGGGGATGATGCCGCCCACAATCACCGGCACGTCAGCCATCCCTTGAGCACGCAGGCCAGCGACGACCGCCGGGACCACCTCTAAATGGGACCCGCTAAGCACCGAAAGCCCGACCACATGCACATCTTCTTGAACAGCCGCCGCGACGATTTGTTCGGGAGTCAACCGGATGCCTTGATAGATCACTTCGAAACCTGCGTCGCGGCCACGAACGGCGATCTGCTCAGCACCATTGGAATGCCCATCGAGCCCAGGTTTGCCTACCAACATCTTTGGCCGAGCACCGATGCGCGCCGCCAGCTGGTCAACACGTGCGCGTACGGCAAGAAGCGCCGTCCCTGCCTCACTCACCGACGAGGCTGCACTCACCCCGGTCGGCGCCCGGAACTCGCCAAATATCTCTCGCAACACCCCGGACCATTCCCCAGTTGACACCCCAGCACGAGCGCACTGCAGTGTCGCTTCCATCAAGCTGCCAGTACCTTTGGCCTCAGTGCGTAACTGTGCAAGAGCGCTGTCCACAGCATCCTCATCGCGTTGCTCGCGCCACGCTCGCAACGAAGCGATCGCGGCCGCCTCGACGCCAGGGTCCACGGTCATGATCGACTCAAGTCCTTCGGCAGTGAGCGGACTGGATTCGGTGCTGTTGAACTTGTTGACCCCGACGATGACATCTTCGCCCGACTCGATGCGTGCGCGTCGCTGGGCGAGCGAGTCCACGAGTGCGCCCTTCATCAGACCGGACTCCACTGCGGCGACCGCACCACCAGATTCTGCGATCTGAGCCATCAGCTCCCGTGCTCCTGCGCAGATATCTGCAACCTTGGCTTCAATGACGTGACTGCCGTCAAAGATGTCCTCAAACTCCAGCAGATCTGATTCAAACGCGAGGACTTGCTGCATCCGCAGCGCCCACTGTTGATCCCATGGTCGCGGCAACCCCAGCGCCTCATTCCAGGCCGGCAGCTGAATCGCCCGGGCTCGAGCGTCGCGCGAGAGCGAGACTCCGAGCATCTCCAGAACGATGCGCTGTACGTTGTTTTCCGGCTGCGCCTCGGTCAGCCCGAGAGAGTTGACCTGGACGCCGTACCGGAATCGGCGCAGCTTCGGATCTGCCACGCCATATCGCTCTTGCGCGATCTGGTCCCACAGCACCCCAAAGGCGCGCATCTTGCACATCTCTTCGACAAATCGCACGCCCGCGTTCACAAAGAACGAAATCCGACCGACAACCTTGTCAAAATCGGCCGCAGCCACCTGGCCGGAATCCCGAACGGCATCGAGCACCGCAATCGCCGTGCTCAAGGCAAAGGCGACCTCTTGAATAGGGCTTGCACCGGCCTCTTGCAAGTGATAGCTACAGATATTGATCGGGTTGAATTTGGGCATCACGTTGACGGTGTAAGCAACCATATCGGTGATTAGCCGCATCGACGGTGCTGGCGGAAACACATACGTTCCCCGCGAGAGGTATTCCTTCACAATGTCGTTTTGAGTGGTGCCAGCAAGCAGCGTGATGTCCACGCCTTGCTCCTCGGCGACCACTTGATATAGCGCGAGCAGCCACATCGCGGTCGCGTTGATCGTCATGGACGTATTCATCTGATCAAGCGGAATATGATCGAACAGTGCTCGCATATCTCCTAGGTGAGTTACTGGCACTCCCACCCGGCCAACCTCGCCCTTGGCTAAGGGGTGATCGGGATCATAACCAGTCTGCGTTGGCAGGTCGAATGCTACCGATAACCCGGTTTGACCCTTCGCCAAATTCTGGCGATAGAGCGCATTAGACTGCGCCGCCGAGGAATGCCCAGCGTAGGTGCGCATCATCCAGGGTCGATCACGTTCTGGGGTGGTGGGGTACGGCATGGGAGCGCCTCCGCTAGTTGAGTGCCATCAGTTTAGTTTGCTGCGACCGTTCGATATTGTGCAGACCAAGGGATGGCGATATTTGCAGGCTATTCATCGGGTAAGCGACAAAGGGAGTAAACATGGCCGAGGTAAAGGTTTTCAACGGAGTCGACGATTTGAAAGCGGCCGTAGGACAAACATTCGGGCCAACTGACTGGTTTGAGGTCACTCAGGACGCCGTCAATCTGTTTGCCGATGCAACGGGTGATCACCAGTGGATTCATATCGATACCGAAAAAGCCAAGTCCGGCCCATTCGGGGGCACTATCGTGCATGGATTTATGACACTGTCATTAATCCCGATGTTCAGCCCGCAGTTGTTTGCCGTCGAGGGCGTCAAGATGGGCGTCAACTACGGTTGCGACAAGGTCCGTTTCCCGCATCCGAATCCGGTCGGCTCCAAGGTGCGCGCCTCCGCGACCCTCGCCGAGGTTACCGACATCGCGATGGGCTCGCGGGCGACCTGGGATTGGATTCTTGAGGCAGCGGGAATCGATAAGCCGATTTGTGTCGCGAGGATGCTTAGCGTCGTCGTCCCGTAGGCACTGCACCGAGATCCTCTTCCGGGACACTCTCTCGAACGACATCGGCGCCGAGCCCGACAAGCTGGTCCTCAAAACCGGGATATCCCCGATCGATGTGATGGATCTGGGATATCTCGGTGATGCCGTCGGCGCATAAGCCAGCCAGGACCAGCCCGGCTCCGGCGCGAATGTCGGTAGCTTCAACCGGGGCGCCGGAAAGGCGGCCGGTGCCAGTCACCGCGGCATGATGGCCATCTATCTGGATTGAGGCACCTAACCGGATGAGTTCGTTGGCGAACATAAACCGGCCTTCAAAAATATTCTCGGTCACCATTGCGCTGCCGTCCGCGACCGCGTTCAAAGCGATTGCCATCGGCTGCAGGTCGGTCGGGAATCCTGGATATGGCAGTGTTCGGATATCGATACTTTTGGGCCTCCTGTCCATCCGGACTTGCAGTCCGTCGCCGCTGGCCAGTTGCGATACTGTCGCGCCCGTACGGACGAGATGATCTAGAACTAATGCGAGGTGATCGGCACGAGCCTCGCGAATCACTATCTCCCCGCCTGTCATCACCGCTGCGATTGCCCACGTACCAGCGACAATGCGATCAGGAACAGTGACATGTGCAGCAGGCTGCAGCTGCGCCACACCCTCGACGATGAGCGTCGTCGTGCCAGCGCCGTGGACTTGGGCGCCCATCTCGATTAGCAGGTTGATTAAGTCCACAATTTCCGGCTCGCATGCCACGTTATCGATGACGGTGGTGCCGTGCGCTAAGACTGAGGCCATCAAAATGTTCTCAGTTGCGCCCACACTCGGAAAATCGAGCGCAATTTTAGTGCCAGTCAAGCCCGATGATTGGGCGATTAAATAGCCGTGTTCGCTATGGAACCGGGCGCCGAGTTTCTCGAGGCCGGAAATGTGCATATCCAGTCCGCGCGAGCCAATCGCGTCGCCACCTGGCAGAGCCACTTTTGCGTGCCCGTATCGCGCTACCAGCGGCCCAAGCACAGCGACGGTGGCTCGCATCCGCCGGACTAGCTGATAATCGGTCACGGTGAGCGGATTCGGCGGCACCGTGATTTGCAAGGTGTCTTCAGCTCGCTCAACGACGCACCCGAGCCGCCGCAGCACTTCGGCCATGATCGCGACGTCCAAGATGTCCGGGACCCGGTGGATCGTGGTGGTTCCGGTTGCCAATAACGAGGCTGCCATTAGTTTCAGCACGCTATTCTTCGCGCCGCTGACGGTTACTTCGCCCTGAAGTCGAGCACCGCCAACGACCCGAAAAATATCCATCGGGCAACAATAGTGGTGGCCGGGTAACCTCATCGGCATGGCCGTACACCTGACGAAGATCTATACCCGCACTGGCGATGATGGAACAACCGGTTTAAGTGACTTCTCTCGGGTTTCCAAAACCGACTTGCGGCTAGCGGCTTATGCCAATGTGGATGAAGCCAACTGCGCTATCGGTCTGGTACTCGCACCGATCGCCGTCGGCGATATCTCGCCGCGGCTGCACACTATTCTCAGTCGCGTCCAGAATGACTTGTTTGATGTCGGCGCCGATCTCAGCACGCCGGTTGTCGCCGATCCGAAATATCCCCCGCTGCGGGTCGAACCGGACTATATCGACCGGCTTGAGTCCTGGTGTGACGAGATCGGTGCGAAATTACCGACACTTGATTCGTTTATCCTTCCAGGGGGCACCACTGCAGCTGCGTTCATGCATCTGGCGCGGACCGTTACCCGGCGTGCAGAGCGTTCCGCGTGGGCCGCGATTGAGATGCACGGTGACGGCGTGAACGTGCTCACCGCAAAATATCTCAACCGACTGTCGGATCTGTTGTTCATCGCTGGTCGAGTCGCCAATCCTGGCGGTGACGTCAAATGGGTTCCCGGCGGCGAGCGCACCGGCTAACAAATATCGCGCTGATCGGTTCGTAGACCCGGCGGCGCGGACTCCCACCATGACAACAGACCTGTTGCTGCCGAGCGAGCCACAGCGAGCTGATCGCTTTGTGCGCCGGCTCGAAATTCGAAAATCACTGAGTCCGGCGGGATCCACATGAGTTCATCAGACCGCGGGGCCCGCTGGCTTTGCAATTGACCGTCTATCCGGCTAAATCGGTCCGACGGCACCGGTAGAAACGACGACAGTCGGTACCAGCGGATTTCGGTGTCGGTGTAGGTAGCCACGCCCATCGCCCAACCGCCGAGCAGCCCCCGACCGCGGTGGACACTCATCTCAATCGCATTCTGGCTCAGCGCCAACCGACGTCGACGATAGCCAAAAAGAAGCACCGCAAGTAAAGCGAGCGCGATAATCATCACGACGTACCAGGCTATATGCACCGGCGACCCCTTCATGCGCGACAGCTTCAGTTTATAGGTTCTGCAACCTTTGCTGGTGCACACGACGCTGTACGCGGGTCCCATCAGGTGCACTGACGAGCCATATCAAAGGCCCTACCTCAGCTGAGTAGCGCGAGTCTAGCAACAGCGGTATTGGTTAGTTGCTTGCATGCTCCGTGGCAGCTAACCGCGACGATGCCCGCGCCATCGCAGCTCGTTCAGCATCATTATCGTCGGCGTCAGCGGAATCCAACGCACGCTGCGCCTCATCAAACTCCGAGCGGGCAGCAGTGGCGTCAATATCTTCGACCATTTCGGCCTCTTCGGCCAGAATCGACACGCCTTCTTTGGTCACGGACAAGAACCCCCCATGCACGGCGACCACAAGCGGGGCCTGACCAGACCGGTGAATCTGCACCACGCCCATATCAGCGGCTAGTTGACCGAGCAACGGGGCATGTCCCGGAAGGATACCGAGCTCGCCCTCAGTCGTTCGTGCGATGACCATGTCCGCTTCGCCGGACCAGACTTCATGCTCGACTGCCACAAGCTGCACATTGATCGGCATCTAATAATCTCCCTGGGCTCTGAACTATTTCGTCAGCTTCTTGGCATTGGTCTCGAGGTCCTCGATACCGCCGCAAAGGAAGAACGCCTGCTCTGGAAGATGATCAAACTCGCCCTTTGCTAGTCGGTCGAATGCCTCAATAGTTTCTGCAAGTGGCACCACCGAACCAGTTTGACCGGTGAATTGCTCAGCAACTAAGAGGTTCTGCGACAAGAAACGCTCAATACGACGCGCACGGCTGACAAGCAGCTTGTCGTCTTCGCCAAGCTCGTCAATACCGAGAATGGCAATGATGTCCTGCAGTTCCTGATAACGCTGCAAGATTCGCTTGATCTCTTGGGCAACTCGGTAGTGATCGTCGCCGACGATCGAGGGATCTAGGATGCGGGAGGTGGACGTCAGTGGATCAACCGCCGGGTAAATACCCTTCTGGCTGATTGGTCGTGACAGCTCGGTCGTCGCATCAAGATGGGCGAATGTTGTCGCTGGTGCGGGGTCGGTGTAATCGTCAGCGGGGACGTAGATCGCCTGCATCGAGGTAATTGAATTACCGCGCGTTGAGGTAATTCGTTCCTGAAGCTCGCCCATCTCATCGGCCAACGTCGGCTGATAGCCCACGGCCGAAGGCATCCTTCCAAGCAGGGTCGATACCTCAGAGCCGGCCTGGGTAAATCGGAAGATGTTATCGATAAATAACAGCACATCTTGATTTTGCACATCACGGAAATACTCGGCCATCGTCAACGCAGACAATGCCACCCGCATCCGCGTGCCTGGCGGTTCATCCATCTGGCCGAAAACAAGTGCGGTGTCCTTGATGACTCCAGACTCAGTCATTTCTAGGAATAAGTCATTGCCCTCGCGGGTACGCTCACCGACACCGGCAAATACCGATGTACCGCCGAAGTTTTTGGCGACGCGGGTGATCATTTCCTGAATGAGCACAGTCTTGCCCACACCGGCACCACCGAAGAGACCGATCTTGCCGCCCTGCACATAAGGCGTCAGCAGATCGATGACTTTGATGCCTGTTTCGAGCATCTCAGTTTTCCCTTCGAGCTGATCGAAGGCAGGGGCTTTGCGATGGATACCCCATCGCTCGCCGAAGGTTGCCGACGGATCATCAAGACATTTGCCGAGTGCGTTGAAGACGTGGCCCTTGACCTGATCACCGACTGGAACCTCGATCGCACGGCCGGAGTCAATGACCGCCGCGCCGCGAACTAAACCATCGGTCGGCTCCATCGAAATCGCCCGAATCATGTTGTCACCAAGGTGCTGGGCAACTTCCAAGGTGAGCGTCTTTGACATTTGCTCTAGATCGATCTTGGAGTTCAGAGCATTAAACAGTGGCGGCATCGAGTCGCGCGGGAACTCCACGTCGACGACCGGGCCGATAACGCGAACGACACGTCCGGTGCCCTTACCACTGGACTGCGTGGCCGCTGGTGCTTGGCTGGTTGCGGTCATTTATTCATCACTTCCTGAAGTAGCGAGCGCGGCGGCGCCGCCGACGATCTCACTGATTTCTTGGGTAATTTGAGCTTGCCTGGCCTGATTGGCTTCGCGAGTGAGGCTCTTGATCAGATCGGTAGCATTGTCGGTTGCACTTTTCATCGCGGCCCGACGAGCTGCAGATTCGGCCGCCGAAGATTCGAGCATTGCTGCAAAAATCCGGGTATTGATGTATCTCGGCAACATCGCATCAAGCAACTGGCTTGCATCCGGTTCGAACTCGTACGCCGGTGCGAGAGTGTTTTCGTCCTGAGAACTTTCCTCAGCCTCGCTATATTGAACAACCAGCGGCGCAATCCGGACAGCCGTCGCCTCTTGCGAAATCATCGAATTGAACTTTGTAAAGACCATATGGATCTCGTCGAATCCCAATACGCCATCCTCGCCCGCATCCTCACCCTGATCGTCGATACCGGCGGTGAATCCGCTGATCAACGCCGCGCCCACCTCGCGTGCATTCCGATAGGTGGGTTGCTCCGAGAAGCCGGTCCACGAACCCGCGATATCGCGGCCGCGGAATGTGTAGTAACCCACGCCGCGTCGACCGGTAACAAAGATCACCGAATCTTTCCCTTCGCTGCGAAGCAGCGATTGCAACTCTTCTGCGGTACGAATTGCATTGGAATTGTAACCACCACACAGGCCGCGATCGGCAGTGATGATCAAAATCGCCGCGCGCTTAGCATTCGCACGCTCAACTAGGAGCGGATGATCGAGGCTCGCCGATCCCGCTAGCGCCGACATGACCCGAGTGATCTCTTTGCTGTACGGCTGCGCCGCCTTGGCCCGGGCCTGTGCCTTGGAAATCCGGGTCGTAGCGATCAGCTCTTGTGCGCGGGTGATCTTTTTGGTCGAGTTCACCGAGGCGATTCGACGTTTAAGATCGCGGATAGAAGCAGCCATGGAATAGACCTACTTCTTCGGCCGCGACACAGTAATGGTCTCCTGACCCACGTCCTGGGGATCCATCGCTTCGGCCTCTGCCTCGTTGATGATCGACTCCCCATCTGCGGTCTTGAAACGCTGCGAGAATTCTTTAACCGCTTTGTCCAGAGCGCTCGCGGTCTCATCTGAGAACTGTTTCGAGTCGCGAATCTGCGACAACACACCAACCTGGGCATGCTTGAGGTAATCGAGAAACTCAGTCTCGAACCGGCCGACATCTGCCACCGGTACCGGATCGAGGAAACCGGAGTTTGCGATGTAGATCGACACCACTTGGTCTTCGACTGCGAATGGCGTGTACTGCGGCTGCTTGAGAATTTCCACTAACCGCTGACCGCGTTCCAAGGTGGCCTTGGATGTCGCGTCTAGATCGGAGGCGAATGCCGAGAATGCTTCAAGCTCACGAAACTGCGACAAATTCAGCCGCAGGGAGCCCGAGACGGTGCGCATTGCCTTAATTTGCGCCGACCCACCCACGCGCGAGACCGAGATACCGACGTTGATAGCTGGCCGAACCCCATTGTTGAATAGGTCTGACTGCAAGTAGACCTGGCCATCGGTGATAGAAATGACGTTTGTCGGGATGAACGCCGAGACGTCATTTGCCTTCGTCTCGATGATTGGCAGCCCAGTCATCGAACCGGCACCAAGCTCATCTGAAAGTTTTGCGCAACGCTCTAGCAGGCGTGAGTGCAAGTAAAAGACATCGCCTGGGTACGCTTCGCGCCCTGGCGGACGACGTAGTAGCAATGAGATCGCCCGGTATGCCTCGGCCTGCTTGGTCAGGTCATCAAAAACGATCAGGACGTGTTTGCCCTGATACATCCAGTGCTGCCCAATCGCTGATCCGGTGAACGGTGCCAGCCACTTAAACCCAGCAGGATCTGAAGCCGGCGAAGCAACAATCGTGGTGTATTCCAACGCTCCGGCTTCTTCTAGCGAAGCCCGGACGCTAGAAATCGTGGAACCCTTTTGACCGATTGCGACATAAATGCATCGCACCTGTTGCTTTGGGTCACCAGTTTCCCACGCTGCTTTTTGGTTGATGATGGTGTCGATGCAGACCGCGGTTTTGCCGGTCTTGCGATCACCGATGATCAGCTGGCGCTGGCCGCGGCCGATTGGGGTCATCGCATCAATAGCCTTGATGCCGGTCTGCAATGGTTCCTTGACCGGCTGGCGCTCGACGACGCTCGCCGCCTGCAGCTCAAGTGCTCGATTCTCTTCAGCTTCGATCTCGCCAAGTCCGTCGATCGGAGTGCCTAGTGGATCCACGACTCGCCCAAGGAAGTTGTCCCCCACTGGCGCCGAAAGGATACGACCGGTGCGCTTAACTGACTGCCCTTGCTGAATACCGGTGTAATCACCCAAGATGACCGCGCCGATCTGACGAGCATCAAGGTTCAGTGCAACACCCAACACACCACCCTCGAATTCAAGCAGCTCATTGGTCATTGCTGAGGGCAGGCCCTCAACGTGTGCAATACCGTCTGCGGTGTCGCTGACGACGCCAACCTCTTCACGCGTGACATCGGTCGAGTACGACGAGACGTAGCTGTCGAGCGCACTACGGATCTCGTCTGAGGAGATCGTCAACTCAGCCATGGTTAGTTCCCTGCTCTCATTGTGGTTCATAAGTTGTGGTGGTTCAGAAGTTGCTGTTCGTAGGTTTGTGGTTATGGCGATGCTGTGGGCGGTGCTGGTCGGTCTTAGCCGGCGAATCGGCGCCGTGCTTGATTGAGTCGATGCGCCACGGTCCCGTCGATCAGATCATCCCCGACCTGGACCTTCAGTCCGCCGATGACCGAGCGATCAACGTTCACGGAGATAGCAATATTGCGACCATAGATACGACTGAGCGAATCAGCCAGTCGCTGCTGCTGTTTGTCGGTTAACTCCGTCGGTGCCGTCACGATCGCAACCGACCGCGCACGGCGGCGCGCGGCAAGATCAACGAGACCCTCGACAGTGCCGAAGACTGACTGGCCACGCGGCGCGGTAATCGCTCCTTGCAATAGTCGTGCAGTGACCGGCGTTACCTTGTTTCCGATGAGGTTGTGCAATAGTTCGATGCGTTGCTCTACCCCAACGGACCCCTGGCCAAGGGACTGCTCAAGCCCACCGTTGGCCTGCAAGATGCGTCCAAAGCGGAACATCTCATCTTCGACGTCATCGATCGAACCATCTGTCTCGGCCCCGGCGAGTGCCGATTGCCTGCTGATTTCGATCAGTGCATCAATGAGATCACCTGGTACCGACCACGATAGCGATACCGCGGCCACAACGAGCTGCAGCGCGGGGTCACTAATCTTGCCGGTCAACACCCGATTGGCAAGATCAATCTTGGTCCCTCCCTCGGCTGCGGCATCACCGAGCGCACGACGCAAACCGATCTGAGTGCTCAAAAGCTGGGCAACGCTAAACAACTCGTCGGCCAGGTCGTAAGACTGTCGGGCATCTTGCCCGATCACGACCTGGTCGAGCTCAGCGCGAAATGCCACGAGCGATTCGCGACTTGTCGCCTGCATGAGGGCCGGCTGCATTACCGCTGCGCTCCGGTCCGTGCCGACATTCCGTCCAGTT
>JBDTCL010000277.1:0-5643 GCA_039923595.1 Antricoccus sp.
GACCATCGGTGTCGCCGAGTCATTGACTGGGGGAGCACTCGGCGCCACACTGAGCTCAGTTGCTGGCGCCAGTGCCGTCTTTCGCGGCGGAATCATCGTTTATGCGACCGATCTGAAGGCCTCCCTCGGCGGTGTCCCGGTCACTGAGTTGGCAAGCGACGGTCCGGTAAGCGCGCGCACAGCAGAAAGCCTGGCGCGCGGAGCCGCCATGCGGACCGGCGCTGATGTTGCCATTGCACTGACCGGAGTGGCTGGCCCCGACACTCAGGACGGACATGAGGTCGGCACTGTGTATCTCGGCTGGGTAGCCGGCGATACCGTCCAGAGCACGCTGGCGCACTTCACCGGAGATCGGCGGGCAATCAGGTCGCAAACCGTGGAGTCAGCGCTCACAATCTTGCTCAATGCGGTGGTTGCAGAAGCGTGAACGGGATGGATTTGTTCGGCCATGACGTTGTAGCGCCGTCGGTCGGTGTTGATTTGCCGAACTGGCACCTGAGAAAACATGTACTCTGATATTACGAATAAAGGAGGGTCCGACGTGCTCTTGCTCCGCGAAGTCATTGGTAGCAATCTCAGAGCGCACCGCGAGCAGCAGAAGCGCTCGTTGCGCGATGTCTCTGCCTCTGCCCGGGTAAGCCTGGGTTATCTCTCCGAGATTGAACGAGGCCGCAAGGAGCCCTCGTCTGAGTTGCTTGCCTGCATTTGTGATGCGCTCGATCTCGAACTAGCGGACTTGCTCACCGACGCCAGCACCGATCTGCGGCACCGTGATTTTGTCGATGAAACTGTGGCGGGAACAACGCCAGGGTCGCCTCGTGAAATCCGTCTCATCTTCGGCCAAGACGAACTTGAACCAATCGGCGTTTAACCTCTCAGGTCGCCAGGTACGGAATCGGTTTGCGACCTGCGCCGAGGATTTGGTCTGGATCAGCTTTCAATAACTGCGCTACCGCTGTGGCGTAGACATCTCTAAAGTCTGTGGTTACTTTGAGGTCGCCATCGTTCAAGTCGGTCAGACTCGGTTCATCGCCGTAATATTGGCCGCCTTTGATCGGCAGTCCGGCCAAGAACATCGGACTAGCAGTTCCATGGTCGGTGCCTTGGGAGGCATTTGCTTTCACTCGTCGGCCAAATTCCGAGTAGATCATGATGACAACATTCTTGCCGTGCGGCGTGCTGGACATCGCGCTCATAAAGCTGCCGACGGCCGCGTCGACCAGGGCCAGTTGGTCGTGTTGGGTACCTTTCTCATCTGCGTGGGTGTCGAAGCCGCCCAGACTCACGCTATACAGCTTGGTCGGTACGGATGCCTTGATACAGGCGGCGACGAGGGCAAGCTGCTTATCCAACGAGTCCGCTCCACCGCCGGATGCCGCTGAGGCGCGCGGCTCGGTGGTCGGCTGCGCGTCAAAGCTCGTGAGCACCGACCCAAATGTCGCTGATACTTGTTGTTCAGCGCGGTAGCTCGCCACTACCTCCAGCGCGGATGCGCTGTCGGCAGGATCATTCACGGCAAGTGCGGCGATGGTTTTGGTGGCGGCCGAATTTACTTTGGCAGTCTTCGACAGATCAAGGGCAGCAGCGGTCGTTTTGGCACCGACCGCCAGCGGCGGTAGCACGGCACCGATATTTACCGCGCGCAACGGATCATCACCGGTGGCATCAAGCCAACGACCGACCCAGCCAGTCTGCAATGGCTCAGCCGGCGATGCGGTCTGCCAGATATCCATCGAGCGGAAATGGCTATGGTCCGGATTCGGATAACCGACACCGCGCACGATCGCGAGCTGCTTGTTTTGCCACAACTGATGCATCTTGCTCATTGCCGGGTTCAGCCCAAGTTTGTCATCAAGCTTGAGCACATCGGATGCTTTATAAGCGAGCTCAGGTCGAGCATCGTAGTAGGCATTCTCGCCGTAAGGCACGAGGGTATTAAGACCGTCATTCCCGCCGTACAAGGTGACCAAGACCAGCACGCCTGCATCGCCGGCCAACGGCTGCTCGGCTGCTCTGGTCAGCAGGTTGTCGATCGATATCGCGGCACCACCGGCGAGTGCCGCAGCACCCCCGACCACACCAGAAACTTTTAGGAATCGTCGCCGGCTCCAGTTGTCCATCAGTGAACTCTCCTTCGAGATTGTGGTGTTCGAGTGTCGATAAAGTGTGATTAGTGCACGAGATATTCGGGGGTGTTCGCAGCCGCTGCGAGCACTGTTGCAGGGTCTGCACCGACGGACTGAAGCGCCGAATACGAGCGATTAGACCAGGAACCGATTCCGAGCTGGTATGCCACTTTGTCGAGGAGGGCAGCGGGCGAGGCTCCCGTGAGGCTTGTCAGATCCGCGGCTTTGCACAAATCCAGCGCCACCGCGAAACGCCCGTCTGCTGCCGCGGTGGACAGCCAGGCCTGGCCGCTCGGCCAGCCGCCAACGCTCGGTGGATAGAACGGCAGTAGACCGAGAAGTTGCAGGGACTTGGCCATCGCGTCTACAGACTGCCCGTTCTTCGTCGGCACGCCGATCGCGCGAACCAGCCCGACGAGCCACTCCGCAGGTGTGGTCACCAAGGATGACTGAGCGGCGACGAAGTCGGGGTGGTTCAGCATCGCGGAGAACATTGCGCTCAGATCGCGGCTAGGGCCGTAGGCTGCCACAATTGTCTGGAGGGTGCTCGCTGTTGGTGGTGTGTTCGACACAAGTTGGCCCCACCACCGCCGCACTACAAATTCTGCGGATGCTGGCGCATTAAGAACGGCGTCGCAGTATCCGGTCGGATCAAGATTTCCGGTGACGCCCAGAAAAGTCTTGATCCCGCTATCGTGCTTTTTGGCGTCCAGACTCACCGCGCCGTTGGGACCGATCTTCAAGCCCGTCAATGCTCGGGCACCTTCGCGTACGTCGGTCTCGGTATATCCATCACCGTGACCGAGTGCAAATAACTCCATGAATTCACGCGACAGATTCTCATTTGCTGCGCCCGAGATATTTTTTTGGGCATCCAACCATTTGAGCATTGCCGGGTCGCTAAACATGCTCAGCGCAAGAGTTCGGAAATCACCACGACCAAGGGACCTGAAGGTCTGATTCTGCTGCACCATCGCGGCCGGGGACCGAACCTTTTGCAACGAAGTCGCGAAATGGTTGTGCCAGAGCAGGGTGAGTTTCTCCGGCAGTGGCTCGGTCGCCGCGCACATCCGGCCGAGCCACCAGGTGACCAACGATTGTCGGTCGACTCGGGCCTGCTTCTTTTGCGCGGCCGTCGAATCCTTATTGGTAATGCCAGAGGTAATCGGATACTTCGGTAATGGCGTGGCCAAACTGCCCGGATCGCTGGCCGGATCGCTGGCGAGTGCTTGCTTTAAGTGCGTCACACGACCGACGGCCATTGCGGCATCAACCGCAGCCCCAGTCGTGCCGAAGCCGGTGCGTCGCAAAAGACGAGCGGTGGCGATCCATTCGGGGGACTGTAGCGTCGGCATAAATGCGATCGTAAGGCGTTATCGTTGCCACATCGAGCAATCTGCAAATGCTCATGGCAAACCCATAGGCAATGCACTGGTCGCGCAAAGTGGTCCTCATCTGCCCGCGAACCCGCGGAAACACGCGTACAACACCCACCGGGCACGCAACGTAAAGTGGGCGTACAGATGAAGACCAGGAGTTGAACCTCATGAGACGTCGTCACGTGCTCGCTGACCCGTGGGCTTCTGCGCTAGGCGTCGGGGCGGGCGGCATCGTATTCGCTGCCACACCAGGAATGGCGCTCGCCACCGGACTCGGAGTGGGTGTGGCCGCAGTGGTGTACAGCTGCAAGGTTGGCGCGGGTGCATTGATCGGCCGCAACAATTCTGGTGCGCGCACACCGGCAGGAGCCGGCAATACGGGTGCCCAACCTAGCGGCTCACCGCGGCCGAGGCGCGGTAGTGCCGCCGAAGTGTGGAATGGTCGATGCGCAAAGGCGCTGCGCGAGATGCACAGCGTTATTGACACCTGTCCAGATGGCTCACTACGCGATGACTTGCAATCCATTGAATGGCAAACTGGCGGTACTACCGAGCGAATCGACAAGTTGGCCAGCGAGGTTGCTGCATTTGACCTAGGAATAGAGCGAATCGCTACCCGAGACCTATACGACAAGCGAACGGCGCTGGGTGTTGTCAATCCAGATACTCATCCGGAGAAGGCGATTGCCGCAGCCGCGGTCGAGGAGCAAATTGATGCTTACGAGCGACTGATGGCTGCTCGCGGGTCGGTGCTCGCCCGTATGGAATCGACCACGCTCGGCATCGAAGCTCTCAATGCCCAAATCGCTGAGCTCATCGCAACGTCGAACACCGCCGCCGCTGGCTACGGCTCGATCGTCGAGATCGGTACGCTCCAGGACGATCTAGAGGCGATCCGAGCTGGCTTGACAGAATCCGAGGCCTATCTTGCTGAGGTATTAGGTTCGGAGGGGGACTCATCAGCGCCGTAATTCTCACAGGTTCACTCGCGTGCCGTACGCTAGTTATCCGAGGTGGAGACCGTGCCGGGAACCTCTTGAGCGATTGCATGCGTTGGCATGTTGTCGCTTGGTGACTGGCACGCTGCGCGTCAACCAAGCACGGTGAGCTATTGACTTAAGATAATCGTTCCGGAGGACTACCCACATGGCCAACCCGTTCGTAAAGCTGTACAGGTACCTCATGGCCGCCTTTGGCGCCAAGGTCGACGAGATGGCTGACCCGAAGATTCAGATCCAACAGGCGATTGAGGATGCTCAACGGCAGCATCAGGCTCTCGCTCAGCAAGCCGCGCAAGTTATCGGTAACCAACGTCAGTTGGAAATGAAGCTGAATCGGCAGATGAGTGAGGTCGAGAAGATGCAAGGCGCGGCGCGTCAAGCACTGACAATTGCCGATCAGAAACGCGCTGCAGGCGATCTCGAAGAAGCCCAAAAATATGAGCAGACTGCCCAGGCTTTCGCAACCCAGCTGGTCGCCGGTGAGCAACAGATGGAAGACCTCAAGCAGATGCATGATTCGGCGCTGATTGGTGCCGAAAAGGCGAAGAAGGCCGTCGAAGAAAACCAAATGCGGCTGAAGACGAAGCTTGCTGAACGAACCAAGTTGCTGAGCCAGCTCGAGCAGGCAAAAATGCAAGAGCAGGTCTCGGCTTCGCTAAGCCGCATGGGGGAGCTGTCAACCCCGGGGAACGTACCATCTCTCGATGAGGTTCGCGACAAGATCGAGCGCCGGTATGCGAACGCGCTGGGTCAAGCAGAACTGTCCGAGGACTCAGTTGAGGGTCGGATGATGGAAGTGGAGAAGTCGAGTTTAGACATGGCCGGCGCTGCGCGACTGGATCAGTTGAGGGCGAGCATGGGTGGAAATCAACTCGCGACCCCCGATTCCACGCCACCGCAGGCCACCCCCGCCGCGCCCGCGCCTGCCCAGCCGACGAAGACCCAGGCCGGTCCCCTAGCAAACCCGCCGACCGCGCAGTAATGAAACAGGCGCAACTGCTCGCCGTATGATTAAAGTAAGGGAAAAGAAACCGCATCCGTAAGCTGAAGACCGGTAGGTATGGCCGAGAATAAGGACTTCTGGCGCGATTTCGCTGCCCAAGCTGTCGAGCAGGTTGCGCATGAAATCCGCTCGGG
>JBDTCL010000278.1:0-10156 GCA_039923595.1 Antricoccus sp.
GAGATTCCGAGCGACGGAACGGCAGTTGTTATTACCGCGTCAACCCGCGCCGCAGCCGGCATTTATGATGACGTTTCGGGCGATCTCTTGGCGACATCGTTGACAAAGATCGGATTCACCGTGTCGCGGGTGCTCCTTCCAGACGACAAGGAGCAGCTAGAAAAAGCCATCCGGAGCGCCGTTCGCGAGGGTGCAGACCTGGTCCTCACCACTGGCGGCACCGGTATGTCGCCCACCGACATCACACCCGAAGCGACTGCACCCGTGATTGAGCGGCTCGTGCCCGGTATCGCCGAAGCTATCCGTCAGTACGGCGCTGCCAAAACGCCTTTCGCGGTCATGTCGCGAGGGCTGAGCGGCGTTGCAGGTCGATGCTTGATCGTCAACTTGCCCGGTTCCGCAGGCGGTGCAAAAGATGGCATCGCCGTTCTGGGTCCACTCCTGCCGCACATTGTGAGCCAACTACGTGGCGGTGACCACCCGCGGCCCGGGGCCTAACGCTCGCTACTTCGCACTCGGTGCGAATCTTCTAGCCCCTGCGGCGGTCCAATTGTGTCTCACCTGTCGGAATTTGCCGCGTCTCAGATACGGTGAGCTGGTGACAGACTCGGTGCGCGCTATCGTTCTCGCAGGTGGGACGGCGCAACGACTGGGAGGCGTGCACAAACCATCGCTACGAGTTGGCGGGATTCCTATTATTGCGCGATTATGCGCAGCGCTTCGCTCGTTCGAACCGATCGTTGTCGGCCTGGCACAAGACGTTCCCGCAGAGGTTGAAATCACTCGAGAGGATCCACCAGGTGGTGGCCCAGTCGCAGCAATCGCCGTCGGGCTCGATGCGCTGTCGCGCGCCGATGTCGTTCTCGTGATCGCGGGCGATCTACCCTTTTTTGATGCACAAAGCGCTGATCTGTTGGTATCGAACCTCGGCAGCTTCGACGGTTGCCTATACGCGGACGGCCAGACGCACTGGCTAGCTGGCTGCTGGCAGGCCCGAGCATTACGCGCCCGAATCGCAGCAGTCAATCCACGCGGGATGAGCGTGCGATCGCTGGCGGCCGCTTTGCGAACCACAACAGTCCGACCCCTCAACGCTGCGGCCGTTTTTGACGTGGACACTCGAGAGGATCTCGAACAAGCCAATGCCATTGTCGCGGGCCGTTCGAGGCCTCTGAGGGAATGATTTAGCCGAGTGCGTCAGTGGCATGCACGGCATCGATCTGGGCATCGCTATAACCGGCTAGGGTGCGCAGGACTTCATCGGTATCAGCGCCTAACGCAGGACCTGGTTCATGGCGATCACGCGGTTCTCCCACACGCGCGCCGGTCGCGACTGTCCGCACTGTGCCGAGTTTGGGGTGATCTACCGAAACTACAAGCGACCTTTCCTCAACGGCTGCATCGTTCAACGCTTCTGGAATCGAGTTAATAGGCGCTACTGGAATCCCCTGCGGAACTAGCAGCTCCAACCATGCCGCAGTACTTTGCTTGCCGAACTTGATACGAAGCGCCGCAAGAACTTCCTCTTCATGCTCGCGCCGGGCAGCAAACGAACCGAACACTGGATCTTCTGCCCAGGCCGGTTCACCGAGTGCAATGCATAAGCGCTGCCAAAACTTCTCCTTCGGACACGCGACGACGATCCACGAATCTGCGGTCTGAAAGTTCTGAAACGGGACGATTGTTTGATGGGCCGAATCGGCGCGGCGTTGCGGTTCGAAGCCATGATTGAGATTCCAGGACGCCATATAGTTCAGCATCGACAGCGCCACATCAAACAGCGCGATATCGCAATCCATCCCGACGCCATCACGACGGGCAGCGTGAACACCGGCTAGTACCGACAACGCGGCGACGACGCCTCCGGAAAAATCGACCATCGACAGTCCCGACTTCGTCGGTGGTCCGTCCGGCTGACCCGTCACCGCCTGCCAACCAGTTAGCCCTTGCATGAGGTAGTCATAGCCCGGCTGTGCCCGCCTCGAACCGGTCATTCCAAAACCAGAAAGTGAACAACACACGATCTTTGGGTTGACCTCGGCGAGGTCAACGTAACGGATCCGCAACTTCTCTGGAACATCACCGCGCAGATTGGAATAGACCACATCAGCGTGTGCGACTAAATCCTCGAATACCGCTCGTCCGGCGGAACTGGAAAGATCGAGCCCCACCGATAGCTTGTTGCGGTTGAAAGACTGAAAGAATGGCGAATCTCCGTCAGCTGCATAAGGAACCGTCGACCTACCGACATCGCCACCAGATCCCGGATCTTCGATCTTGATGACACGAGCACCTAGGTCGGCAAGATGGAGCGACCCGAACGGACCAGCACCGAATTGCTCTAATGCAAGAACCGTCACATCTGCCAATGGAAGCGCGCGGGCACTCATCAGGCCTATTTCGGACCGTCAGTCTGTTGCAGGCATTCCAGGGCAATCTCGATCATCTCGCTGAAGGATTGCTCACGTTCGGCAGAACTGGTCGCCTCACCAGTCAGCAAGTGATCAGATACCGTGCAAATCGCAAGTGACTTGCGACCAAATTTCGCTGCAAGGGTGTACAGCGCCGCGGCCTCCATCTCCACAGCCAGCACGCCATACTGCGCAAGGCGTTGGCCAAGTTCAGGTCGATCGTGATAGAAGGAGTCGGAGGAATAAATGTTCCCCACGTGGACTCCGGCGTCCTTGCCCAAAGCTGCGTCATATGCAGCACGTAGCAGATGAAAGTCAGCAATACACGCGAAGTCGATTCCTTCGAAACGGATCTTATTCATCCCGGAGTCAGTGCATGCGCCGCTAGCGAGAATGACATCGCGGACTTTAACCGCTTCATTCATCGCGCCGCACGAACCAACCCGAATAATCGATTGCACATCGTAGTCATTGAATAGCTCGGTTCCATAGATGGAAAACGAAGGTAAACCCATCCCCGAACCTTGCACTGAGACAGGCAATCCGTTATAGGTGCCGGTATAACCGAGCATGCCGCGCACCTCGGTATAGCAACTGGCGCCATCAAGGAAGTTTTCGGCAATCCACTTCGCTCGAAGCGGGTCACCGGGCATCAAGACATGGGGGGCGATTTGGCCTGGTTCAGCGCCAATATGAATGCTCATGGCCACTACCCTACTGTGTGCATTTGACCGTTATGCGTTGGTCCGCACCAGGCGAAAGACATACGCGCCTTCAACGAAATAGCTACGCGAGTAGCAGATGAGAACGTGCGCATCGTCGTATTGAAGTTGGTCAAGCAGGATGAAAAGACGATGGCGCCCAGCGTCCGGACCCCAGGAGATGTGGCTTGATTCGACCGCGTGGACCTCGGCAATACCTAACTGTGGGCGCAGACCCAACACGTTGATGAAGTAGGCAAAGATTGACCCGGCAAGTTCCTCAGGCTCGAACTGCTCAGGAAACATCGACATTGGCAACAGGTCATAGGAATAGGCAACGACCTCGCCATCAGCGGTGATCCGGCGACGCAATTCCAATACCTCGGTATCGGCAGGAACCCCCATTCGAGCAGCTTCATCGGGTAAAACCTGCCGAATTGTCCGACGACCGTACTGCTGACTGGGCGTTTTACCACTAGCCAAGATCGAGTCAGAAATCGAACCAAGCCGCTCAAGTCCGTCATGGACAGACGGGCGCAATTGGACAAATGTGCCCGCCCCTTGGCGCGTCCAGACCAAACCCAACACGTCGAGTTCTCTTATCGCTGAGCGCACCGTTGCTCGTGAAACCCCAAATTTTCGGCACAACATCGCCTCTGTGGGAAGCTTCTGGCCCTGTTCATATTGACCGCTCATGATCGCCGTACGCAAGTCATCAACGATCTGAGCGGCGAGACCAGAACGTAATGATGTCGACATAGGTAGCATCTTGACCCATTTCGATTCGTCTGACAACCTCGGTTGAAGAACAAACACTATCGCTATCAAGACGCTACGTTGATGACGTTCAGATCTCGGCATAAGCAACGACCTAAAGGGGCGGACCCGTGCAGACACCAGCGACGATGCGCCCCATCGATTGGGTGCACGCGACAGTTGACGAGCCTGGCCATATCGCAATCCTCGATCAGACATTGTTACCTGGCCAAACGCGAATCCTGCACATCCGCACCGTTGACGAGCTTGTTGAGGCGATTGGCCGACTCGCGGTTCGCGGCGCTCCGGCGCTTGGCGTGGCCGGCGGTCTCGGCGTTGTCCTCGCTGCGCTCACCACCCCCGCAGCTAAACTTGACGTCGAGCTTGATCGAATTCGTCATGCTCGACCGACTGCGGTGAACCTCACCTGGGGTGTTGAGCAGGTGCGTCGTCACCTTCACGAAAGCCCGCAGTCCTTACTCGCTGCAGCGCTGCACGTGCGAGATGAGGATATCGCCGCCTCCGAACGAATGGCGGAAACCGGGGCGTCGCTGTTGGCACAATTGCTGCCGCCTGAGCGCGCACAATCTGCGACCCTGATGACAATCTGCAACACCGGTGCGCTCGCCGCCGTCGAGCATGGCACCGCCCTTGGCGTCATCGAACGTATGCATCTTGACGGCAGGCTTCATCGCGCGATTGCCTGCGAAACTAGGCCGCTTCTTCAAGGAGCGCGATTAACAGCATGGGAGCTGCAGCGAATGGGAGCACCGTTCGACCTCATAGTCGACTCAGCCGCTGCCGGAATCATTGCCAGAGGGGGCGTCGATGCGGTGCTCGTCGGCGCTGATCGAATTGCCGCAAACGGAGATACCGCGAATAAGGTCGGCACATTTTCACTCGCGCTCGCCGCGCAGTATTCGGCAATTCCATTCTTGGTGGTTGCGCCAGAGTCCACCATCGACGCCGCGACTGCTTCGGGATTACAGATCGAAATCGAGGACCGCGGTAGTGCCGAAGTATGCGAATTCGGTGCCCGGCCGACGGCACCGCCAGGCACGACTGCCATCAACCCAGCCTTCGATGTCACACCAGCTGAGCTGGTTTGCGCGATCATCACCGACCAACGGATCATTCGTCCCGCGTGCGGCGATCGTCCGGATGACCCGCTAGCGACAGCTCATTGAGCAGCACGCACCTAAATCCCCCGATTCGCCCCCCGGCGAGAAAGTGAGCCATCATGAAGTTCAAACGCGTTACTATTGCCGCGTTAGCGGTGTTGACACTTGGTCTGAGCGCTTGCTCGCAAAGCAGCGGTAATTCCTCCACGGCCAGCCCATCCGCGGCCCCGGCCTCAGCCCAGAACGACTTCAAACTTTCCACCGACAAACCGAGCGGCATGAAAGATGGCCTCAATATCGCTTTGGTACGCCAGTCCGGTATCGGGGACTACTTCGAGCAGTGGGGCAATGGTCTCACCAAGCAGCTTGAAGGAGCCGGGGCAAAGGTCACGCCCTACGATGCGCGCGGCGATAATGGCAAAGAAGTCACCCTCCTCGACCAGGCTATTGGCACCAAACCGGACTGCATCGTGGTCGATCATGGGCTAGCTGACTCGGTCAATCCGGGCATCGATAAAGCTATTCAAGCCGGAATACCAGTCGTGGTTTACGACGTCGCGATCTCGAACCCGAAGGCGTTATATATCTCCCAGAACGACGAGTCAATCGCCACCAAGATTCTCGATCAGATGAAAGCTGATAACCCCAAAGGTGGCAATCTTGCCTATGTGAACGTTTCCGGCATTGCCCCGCTTGATTCTCGTGACGCGGTCTATCAGAAGTTCTTGAAAGACAATCCCACCTTCAAGCAGGTTGCGAAATTCGGCAAATACAGTGAGTCGACGGCCGCCGATACCGCGAGCGAGGGTGCAGCGACTCTGAAAGCGCATCCCGACGTTAACCTCGTCTTTGCTGCGTACGACGAATTGGCCAAAGGCTCGCTGATTGCTTTGCAACAAGACAACATGTCAGCTAAGGCCAAGGTCTACGGCGTCGATATTTCTACCGCTGATATTCAACTCATGATTGAACCAGGCAGCCCCTGGATGGCAACGGCAGCTACTGATCCGGCCAATGTCGGCGCTATTGTCGCTCGCGGAGCAATCGCCGCGGCGGCCGGCGTCAAGCTGCCGTCAAAAATGACCATCCCAGCAGCATTGATTACCCAGAAAATGCTGAAGGATAAGAACGTCACCAATATGGATAGCCTGCGCGCTGCACTGCCTGAGTTGGCGACACCGAAAATCCTCGGAGCCAGCTGGATCCCTGAGGTTAAGCCGGGACAGTAATAAACTCATCGAGACCGTGGACGCTCATGCGTCCACGGTCTCGGTCGGCAAAGGAAGCTCGACATGCCTCATGTACTGGAACTGCGCGATATCTCCAAAAGCTTCGGCCCTAACTTAGTTCTTCGCGGGGTCAGTTTGTCGATCAACGAGGGTGAGATCTACGCCCTCATGGGCGCAAATGGCGCCGGGAAATCCACCTTGATCAAGGTGCTGTGCGGCGCGCACCAATCTGATGCTGGCACCATCTTGCTCGATGGCAAGCCAATCGAATTCGCCGATCCAGTCGCCGCTGCCCGAGCGGGAATCGGTACTGTCCATCAAAATCCGAACGACGGTGTGATTCTCGACATGACAGTCGCTGAGAATCTCGCTCTCGACACACTTGCCGACAGTCGTTCGCGCCGGTGGTTTAGTCGGCGACGCACGGAGTCATTTGCGCGCGAGGTGGCAGCCACTCTCGGCATGGATCTCACGCCCCGGATGTTGCGATCGCCCGTTCGGGATCTTGGCGTATCAGAGCGGCAATTGCTGGTGCTCGCTCGAACGCTATCGCGCCGACCACGAATTCTGATTCTGGACGAACCCACCTCGGCTCTGAGCGGCGAGGAAATTGAACGACTATTTGAAATCATTCGGGCACTGGTCGCCGATGGCATGACGGTCTTGTTTGTTACCCACAAACTGTCCGAGATCGATGAACTCACCGAACGCCTCGGGGTTCTTCGTGACGGTGCAATGCAGGGCGAGTTCAGGAAAACAAGCGAAACACATTACGAGTGGCCGATCGTCTTGCGTGCGTTGTTTGATCGCAGTCCTTCGGAAATGATTCGCGAGGAACTGCCGGGTGGGAAAGTTGTTCTGGCCGTGAACGATGTACGCATCACCGAGTCAAGTGCGCCGATCAATCTTGAAATCCGCGACGGCGAGGTCACGGTTTTGCTCGGGCTGCTCGGCAGCGGTAAGACCGAACTGCTGGAATGGATCTATGGCGCCGGGTCCGCAGTCGGTGGGGAACGCACACTCAATGGCGAGCCATTTGCGCCGGCACATCCGCGAAACTCCATTGACGCCGGGGTCTACCTCGTTCCAGAGTCACGACACGAGCAAGCGATCATCCCTGGCTGGTCTTTGAGCTCGTTGATGAGTCTGCCATTCCTGCGGCAGTTCTCACCGGCATTGCTGATGCATGAGCGACAGGAGCGATCGGCCGCGGTGTCAATTATTGATCGGCTCGGAATCGTCGCCAGCAGTCCACGCAGTGAGATCGAGACGTTGTCGGGTGGAAACCAGCAAAAAACTGTCGTCGGCAGATGGCTACTTGGCGATTCCACGTTGCTGCTTCTCGACGAACCATTTCGCGGTGTCGATATCAATGCCCGGCACGACATTGGTCAGACCGTACGTGCACTCACCGCCAACTCAGCGGTAATAGTTGCCACCTCCGACGTCGACGAAGCTTTTGAAGTCGCAGATCGAATCCTGGTCATGAGCCAGGGCAAGATGACCGCCGATATGCGATTAGCAGAGGCGACCCGCGAGCGAATTATTGCAGCAATGAGTCACAAACCGAGCGAATTGCTCGCCGATGAACCGGCGATACCGGAACAAACGGAGACCGTTAAGTGAGCATCACCTCAAGTCCCAGCACCAGCGCGAGTCCGAAAGGATCGGCGAGGATTCCAGCGGAGGAGGGTTTCAGTCTTCTCGCATTCGTAGTGAAATACGGCATCTTGGTGATCTTCTTGATCATCTTCGTGGTGTTTTGGTTCGCTGTACCAGGATTTGGCTCCGTCAACAACGTCGTCTCGATCTTTCAGGCTCAAGCGGTGGCGGGTATCGCCGCCCTCGGGATGACTCTTGCGGCGGTAGTGGGCGACCTTGACCTGTCGGTCGGTGCGACTGCTGGACTGTCAGTCACGGTCGCCGCAATGACGATGATCGAGTTCAACATGACCGGAGCGACCGCCATCTTGACCTGCCTCATCGCTGGCGCTTTGGTCGGTCTCGTCAACGCCATCTTGATCGTCGTTCTGAAGATTCCTGACTTACTGGCAACACTTGCGGTGATGTTCACGGTGCAGGGCCTGAAAAAGTGGTTGGTCGATGGCCAAACTTTGACCACCGGCATGACGTTACCGAGCGGCACGACCGTCAAGGGGAAGTTCACCTCGGATTTCACCGCTATTGATGGCAAGGCGCTACTCGGTGTCCCCTACTCAGTCTTCCTGTTCATCATTCTCGGAATACTTGTCTGGGTATTCCTCGAACGCACCCGCTATGGCCGCGTCTTCTACGCCGTCGGTGGCAATCCGGAAGCCGCGCGTCTGGCCGGTGCCCGCGTGAGCCGCTATCGGTTCGCCGCCTATCTGATGTCTGGCGTGCTTGCGGCAATTGCCGGAATCGTGCTTGCCTCCCGGCTGCGCCAGGGTGATGTGACCGCCGGTGATTCCTCGTTGCTCGATGCGGTCGCAATGACCCTTGTCGGCTACGCAGTGCTGGGAGCTAAAAAGCCTAACGCCTTAGGAACGTTCGTCGGCGCCATGTTTATCGGCACAATTTTGCAAGGACTGACCCAGATGGGACTGAGCTACTACACCCAAGACCTGATCAAAGGCCTTGTGCTGCTGTTTGCGTTGATTATGTCCTTCTCACTACGGCGACGTAGGCGGCGCCCGGCCACCGTGCCGACAGAATCTGCGGTATCGACATGAGCGAGACTACTGCGAATTCCTCCCGGATGCTCGATCCCGCCACAGTTGCTGCCTATATCGCCAGTCGGGCCGCGTTAGTCGGACTTGTCGACACCGACGCTCTCGATGTGAAGGAAGTGGGCGATGGGAATCTCAATCAGGTATTCATCTGTCGAGACGGTAATGGACGCAGCATTGTCTTAAAGCAGGCGCTGCCGTATGTCCGGCTGGTTGGACCTGACTGGCCGATGTCCGAGGACCGAGCAACGCGAGAGGCGCACGCGATTAGTGTGCACAGGACGTTATCTGCTGAGTACGTAATCGATTTGATCGACTACGACCCCGCTCGTTTCGTCCTCGCTTTGCGCGACCTCTCTGACCATGACGTGCTTCGCACACGCTTTAATGCCGGTGGATCGCACGAAGGCGTTGCCGAGGCCCTTGCCACTTATGTCGCCGATATCGGCTTCGGTACCTCTTGGTATGCGCTAGGCGAGGAGGTATTTCGCCGCCGTGCTGGCGAAAGTATCAATACTGAATTGTGTGCGTTGACCGAGGACGTCATCTTCACCGAGCCGTTCCTCGGTGCTGAACGCAACAGCTACCCACCTTCGATTGCACCTCTTGTCGAACAGCTGCAAGCAGACCCGGAGTGGGTTGGCGCGGCGATGGTGATGAAGCGGCGGTTCATCACCAAGCAAGAAGCACTGATCCACGGTGACCTCCATAGCGGCAGTGTTTTCGTACGCGGCAGCGGAGCTGAACTATCGGTGAAAGCGTTCGACTCTGAGTTCGCTTTTTATGCGCCAATCGGCTTCGATCTCGGTCTGATGTGGGCAAACTTTATGGCCGCAGCAGCGCGTGCTGCCGCGATGGGTGATCCGCTTCGTGCAACCGGTCTGCTTGATTCAATCGAATCAAGCTGGCGGGTATTTGGCGATCGGCTGCGCGCGCTGTGGCCGACCCGGGCGACGCCGCATAAACATCCAGATTTGCTGCTCGATGCCTGGATTGATGAGATTCGTGACGATGCCTTGGGCTTTGCGGGCTGTGAGGCCACTCGCCGAATCATTGGGTTGGCGAAATTGAGCGATATCGAGTCGCTGCCTCCAGCGCAGTATGACGTGGCAGCGGAGGCAGTCTTGCAATGCGGAGCCCTGATGCTCGTTGGACACGCGCAGGGTTCGATCGCTGAGGTGACGTTAGCGCTCAAACATACACTCGCTTTGCCATGACCAGCCGCAGGTC
>JBDTCL010000279.1:0-3377 GCA_039923595.1 Antricoccus sp.
TTCTTAGATGCCTTGGGTGGTGACCTCGACCAACTTGAGGCCGCGCTAGCCGCCGATGATGCAAGACCCACGGTTCATCTGGTCGCTCGCCCAGGCCGCATCACCGCCGCAGAGCTCGCCGATCGGATCGGTGCTGTGCAAGCGAAGTACAGCCCATTCGGGGTTTACCTCGATGCTGGTGATCCAGCTAGATTGACTCCGATCAGATCTGGTTCGGCCGCGGTGCAAGACGAGGGTTCCCAACTTGCCGCAGCCGCCTTTGCACAGGCCCCGATTGATGGACCGGATCGAAACTGGGTCGACCTTTGCGCGGGCCCTGGTGGCAAAGCCTCACTCCTGGCCGCGATCGGCGTTGAGCGGGGTGCGACGTTGACTGCAATCGAGCCAGCTGAGCATCGCGCCAAACTGGTCATGCAGGCACTGGCAGGTTTCGATGCCACGACGATAGTTGCCGATGGTCGGCAGCCCCCATTGCCGGCCGGAAGCGCAGACCGGGTTCTGGTCGATGCCCCATGCAGTGGACTCGGTGCGCTCCGTCGCCGACCCGAGGCTCGTTGGCGTCGTCAGCCAAGCGATCTGCCCGCCCTCACCACCTTGCAGCGTGAACTGCTCGCTAGCGCGCTAGAACTTGTGCGCCCTGGCGGGATCGTTGGCTTTGTCACGTGCAGCCCACATCTGGCCGAAACAAGACAAATCGTGCGCCAGGTCGCAAAAGGGCACGAGTTGATCGACGTCCGCCCATTGCTGCCCGGAGTTCCTGATATCGGTGATGGGCCGTGGGTGCAGTTATGGCCGCACTTGCACGGCACCGATGCAATGTTCATTGCTTTAATCCGGCGGGTTGGCGAGCAGCTCTGATGCAGTACGCGGCGGAATTGACTGGTACGGGCAGGCCGATGATTGCACCGAGCATCCTGTCGGCAAACTTCGCTCAGCTCCGAACTGAAATTGCCGCAATCGTCGGTAGCGACTGGGTCCATGTTGATGTGATGGACAACCACTTCGTACCGAATCTCACCTTAGGGCCGCCGGTCGTGCAATCTTTGGTTGCTGCCACAGATCTGCCGTTGGATTGTCATCTGATGATCGATGATCCGGATCAATGGGCGCCAGGCTATGCCGAACTTGGGGCGCGCAATGTCACCTTTCATGTCGAGGCTGCCACCGATCCGCGAGCCACCGCGCGAAACATCAAGGCAGCGGGCGCGACCGCCGGCCTCGCGCTCAAACCGGGCACCGCATTAGAAGACTATTTTGGACTGCTCAAGGATTTCGACACCCTGCTCATCATGACAGTCGAGCCGGGTTTCGGTGGCCAAGATTTCATGACGTCGATGCTGCCAAAGATCACTGCAGCGAGGCAAGCAGTGGACGCCGGCCACCTGCATTTGCTCGTAGAAATCGATGGCGGCGTCAATGACGAAACCATCGAGCGCGCAGCGATGGCGGGCGCCGACTGCTTCGTTGCAGGGTCAGCGGTTTTCGGCGCGAGCGATCCGGCGGCCGCGGTAGCGCGGCTGCGCAACTTGGCGCAGGCGGCATCGGCGTAATGGATCGTTATGAGGCCGCGATGCGGCGCGCAATTGACATCAGTGCCGGCGCGCTCGGCCTCAGTAGCCCTAACCCGCCAGTAGGCGCACTACTGATCGACGAGTCCGGTGCCAGCATTTCCGATGGAACCACCCAGCCGGTCGGCGGGCCGCATGCGGAAGTCGTCGCGCTGGCGCGGGCTGGTGACCGGGCCCGTGGCGCAACGATGGTGTGCACCCTAGAGCCGTGCGCTCATACGGGCCGGACTGGACCATGCGCGAGTGCGCTGATCGCCGCGGGCGTCCGCAGAGTTGTCTATGCCGTCGGGGAGCAAAATGGGGTCGCCGCGGGCGGTGGACAGATGCTGCGTGCGGCCGGGATGGAGGTTGTTGCCGGCTGCTGCTCCGATCAGGCAGCGCGGGGTCCCCTTCGATATTGGCTGCACGCACAGCGCACGGGTCGGCCCTACGTGAGCTGGAAGTTGGCTGCCTCCTTGGACGGTCAGAGCGCTGCTGCTGACGGTTCGAGCCAGTGGATCACGAGCGCGGCTGCTCGCAAAGAAGTGCATCAGCTGCGGTCCGTCAGCGATGCGATTATTGTCGGTGCTGGCACAGTACGGGCCGATGATCCGCAATTGACGTCGCGGAAATCAGACGGTGAACTGCGCCCGCATCAACCGCTGCGGGTAGTGATCAGCAACAGCGCTCAGATTTCGCCGAACGCGAAGGTATTCGATGGCTGCGCGCCGACCTTGTTAGCACTCGGACCTGGCGTGTCACACGAGCACGCGCACTCATTCCCATGTCAGGTCGTACAGTCGACTGGCTCGACATCCGAGGGAGTTGACCTGGGGACGCTGCTGCGCGAACTATACGAACGCGGCGTTGTGCACGCTCTGCTTGAAGGTGGACCCACACTCGCTGGAAGTTTCATCGCAGTCAGCCTGGTCGATGAGATCATCGCTTATGTCGCACCCAAATTGCTCCTCAGTGGAATGTGGCCTGCATTGCGCGGCTACGGTGTAGAGACCATTGCTGATGCGATCGAGCTGGAATTCGATGAGGTGACCCGCGTCGGACCAGACCTTCGCATTACTTGCAGTATTGTCCGTACATCGACACAGGATTAACGAGGAAACTGCGTGTTTACCGGCATTGTTGAAGAGATCGGCACGATTGGGTCAATTACGTCTGACGGCGACAGCGCTCGCGTCCGCGTCGACTGTCAGCGGGTTGTTAGCGATGCGCAGCATGGTGCGTCGATTGCGGTGAATGGGGTCTGTCTGACCGTTGTTGAGCACGACGATCACGGCTTTAGCGCAGATGTCATGGGCGAAACGTTGAAATGTTCCTCATTGGGTGCCTTACGCGGCGGTTCGCTCGTCAATCTCGAGCGTGCGGTCACCGCCGATACGCGCCTGAGTGGCCACATCGTGCAAGGTCATGTCGATGGCACTGGTGAAATTAC
Source organism: Antricoccus sp. (assembly GCA_039923595.1). Taxonomy (GTDB): domain Bacteria; phylum Actinomycetota; class Actinomycetes; order Mycobacteriales; family Antricoccaceae; genus Antricoccus. The sequence continues at coordinate 2,998 of JBDTCL010000279.1, forward strand.
TGAACGCACCGACCACTCTCAATGGGAGGTTGTCCGCTTGGCGATCCCGGCGCAACTGGCTGGGTACGTGGTGGAAAAGGGCTCGATCACCATCGATGGAATATCTCTGACCATCAGCGGCGTTAGTGAACCGGCCGAGATGATGTCCTGGCTTGAGGTGAGCCTCATCCCGACAACCCGTGAATTAACGACATTGGGTTCAGCGGCAGTCGGTACGGTGGTCAATCTTGAAGTCGACGTACTGGCGAAGTACATCGAGCGACAGCAGGCCGTCGCAGCGGCACGAATACCCACGATGGACGCGGTACCTGAGCAGGAGATGTATTAGAGATGGCGTTCGAGTTCGATGCAGTAGACGAGGCCATCAAAGACATCGCCGA
>JBDTCL010000280.1:0-15206 GCA_039923595.1 Antricoccus sp.
CGAATTCACCCAATGCCCGCGCCCAGGACAGTACCGCGCCTGCGGCCACGGCCGGTCCGACGCTGGGCAGGGTGATTCGCCAGAAGACCATCCAGCGCGAGGCACCGAGCGTTGCCGCCGCTTCCTCCAGTCGTCCATCCGAGGTGCGCAGCGCACCATCGACGGTGATGATCAGGAACGGCATCGCGACAAAGGTTTGCGCGATCACGACTGCGGCCTGGGTGAACGGGATGGAGACGTTGAATGTGTCGTACAGCCAGTGCCCGATGAAACCTTGCCGACCGAGCGCGGTGTAGAGCGCGACCCCGCCAACGACGGGCGGCAAGATCATCGGCACCATCACCAGATTGCGCCACAAGCGACGACCCGGCAGTGAGGTGCGAGCGAGCAGCCACGCGAGCGGGATACCAAAGGCCAGGCAGATCGCGGTGGTCTCAGTAGCGGTGACCAGCGACAACCAGAGCGCATCGAACACGCCCGGCTCGCTGAGTTTTGTCAGAAACACCGACCACGGCGCCTTGATGAGCAGGCCGACCAGCGGAAGCAGTAAGAAGATTAACGCGATAATGCCGGGAATTGCTAAGGCAACCGGTGGCCTTCGACGTGGACCATCGGATTGCTGGCTCATCTTCTCACGGCTTCAAGAAACCCTTATCAGCAAGAATCTTCTGGCCCGGGGCACCGACGACGAAGTCCTCAAAGGCCTGTGCGGCCTTAGTATTAGCCGATGCTTTGACCACACCGATCGGGTAGGAGTTGATGAAGTCGTCGGCTTCTGGGAACGGGATGCCCTTGACCTTGGCGCCTGCGGAGTTCACGTCTGTCACGTAGACCAGGCCAGCGTCAGCTTCATTCTGAGCGACTTTGGTCAGCACCGCCGAGACGTCCGATTCCTGACTGTCCGAAGCGAGTTGATAACCGACCTTGGCCTCGATCTTTACCTGGGTCTTCCCGCAGGCGGCGCTCGGTGCACAGGTGACGATGGTCAGGGCCGGATTCTTTAGGTCTGCCAGTGCGCTCACTTTGCCAGGGTTGGACGACGGAACCACAATTTCGAGCTTATTCTTCGCGAACGTTTCGGCCGTGCCGTCGATCTGACCGGCCTTACTGAGCGTGTCCATCGAAGTAGTGTCCGCCGAGGCGAATACGTCCGCGGGAGCGCCCTGGGCAATCTGGGTCGCGAGCGCACCACTGCCGCCGTACTGATAATTGATCGTGACCTTGGGGTACTTCTTGGTGAAGTCGGTCGAGATTTGGTCGAATGAGGCCTTGAGGGACGCGGCCGCGAAGACATTCAAAGTGGCTGTGATTGACGTATCGGCACCTGAACTAGCAGCGGCACTGCTGGTGTTCGCAGCCGACTTATCCTTCGCACAGCCGCTAACCAGATTGACCGCGCTGAGCACCGTGGCGAGCAAGATGACGGACTTTTTCATTTGGCTCCTCCGGGTGTCTCCACGACGACGTTGGTTGCTTTGATGGACGCGACGGCGATACTGCCGGGTTCTAAGCCCATCGCATCGACCGCTTCGCGCGATAATAGCGAGACCACGCGGAAAGGTCCGGCCTGGATTTCGACCTGCGCCATCACGGTGTCCTTGGTGACTTTGGTGACGATCCCCTTCAACCGATTGCGCGCCGATGCGGCAACTATCGTGCCGGGTTCCGGTGCGTGGGCGTTAGCCGCCGCGAGAGCTGCGAGCGAGCTGGCATCAATCACCAGATGACCGTCCCTTTTGCTCGACGCTAGACGCCCGGCATCAGCCCAACGCCGAATCGTGTCATCACTAACACCTAATAGTTCAGCACACTCGGCTATTCGCAATTGCGTCATATTAAGCATAATACAGCCGCATCTGCGGTGTGTTGCAAACGGCTGACTGGATCTTGCCCCGCCAACTGGTCGGCGGGCCAGCCGCGCCGACTCGCCGCTCGCGATGGGGCTTCGGTCAGCGCAACTGCCGTTCGCGAGTTGGCCGAAGTCACCCGGCGAGCAGACAACCGCGCGCTTCTCGGCGCACTGCCCGATCTGCATGTGGACATCAGCGTCATTGCTGAGGACCTAGACAACGACCGAACCGCCCGGTGATCGTGCTTGATGCCTCGGCTGCTTTATCGGGGCGGCTTAACGATGGACCCGATCCCGACATCATGGCGGCGCAGCAGTTGCACGAACCTCGTCGGTTCCGAAGTCGCGAGCGGTCTGCGACGCCGTGTGGCCGGACATCTGGCGGCGGCCGCAGGATGGACGACGCTGGAGGCGTGGCGCCGCCTCGGCCTGACTCGCTACGCGGTCCATCCGCTGCTCGATCGGATCTGGCAGCTTCGCGACAACATCTCGACGTCCGCTGCACGCTCAGCGTCGTGCCGCGATAGTCCCGTCGATGTGCATCTAGGTCACCCGAATAAAGACTTCGCTGCCAATCGGTACCAAGCCGACACCGCGCAGTGATCGAGCATTGCCCGGCGCAACGGCGGCGAACACCGGCTGGTCGGCAGCCACCATCTCAAGGGCATCGCGAATCAGTGAGCGCCCAATACCGGCTCCGACCTGAGTGGGCGCGACCTCAACGGACACTTCGATCCGCCTGCTCAGGCAAGGCGCCCCTCCGGTGCCGCGGACGACCAATGTCGCGTCAATGACCCCGATATCGCCTAACGACCCAGCCAACGACGCCAAGAAGTGCGGAGCGAGCGCCCTCCCAGAACCATCGGCTCGAGCGTCGGTCAATATCTCGAGATCGCCACGAGTCCACAAGCTCAACCGCGCCGTCCACTGGTGGAAAATACCATCGGCGGCGCGCACCAACATTGCTAACAAACGATCAGGACCGGTCTCTGAGGACATCGAGTCGTTGTTTCAGCCGGGTTCGGTCAGGATGATTTACTGCACCTAGCAAACCTAACGATCGACACAGCGGAGGATTCTTATGGAGCTCAGCGGCACAGTGGCAGTGGTAACCGGTGGCGCTGGTGGTATCGGGGCCGCGCTCGCTCGGCAGCTCGTCGAGGCTGGCGCATCAGTCAGCGTCACTGATCTTGACCAAAGCCGAGTGGACCGGGTCGCGGCCGATATCAACACTGCGCATCCTGATCGCGCGTTTGGTTTCGCTGCTGATGCCAGCAATACTGGCGATCTGAGCGCGCTGATCAAAGCGACGACCGAACGATTCGGACCAATCGACCTGTACTGCGCCAATGCAGGCATCATCGGCGAACCAGGGCTCGGCGACACCGCGCTGGGCTGGGACCGGGCGATCGAGATCAATCTGCTCGCTCACGTTCGAGCCGCACAACTTCTCATTCCGCAATGGCTCGAGCGTGGTTCGGGATATTTTGTTACTACCGCGTCCGCCGCGGGCCTGCTGACGCAGATCGCCGCCGCGCAGTACTCGGTCACCAAACACGCTGCGGTGGGTTTCGCCGAATGGCTATCAGTCACGTACGGCAACCGCGGCATCAAGGTCAGTTGCCTCTGCCCGATGGGTGTCAACACCGCCATGCATAGCGAAGGCATGGCCTCGACCGATCCATTAGAGATACAAGCGGCTCGCGTGGTCGCCAAAGCTGGCGCGGTTGTGGAGCCAGATGATGTCGCGGCCAAAGTGATCGAGGCAATCGGCACCGAGCAGTTCCTCATCCTGCCCCATCCCGAGGTTCTCGAGATGTATCGACTCAAGGGTGCCGACTACGACCGCTGGATCCGCGGTATGCAGCGGTTGCAGGCCGACACCGAATAACTCATTCAGCTTCGACAGCACCAAGCAAACGCCGTGCTCCGGGGCCTTGGCGACCCAGTACATCGCGCGGATTATTCAGGTGACACGTTCGCAGAGATAGGCAGCCGCAACCGATACATTGAGTGAGGTTGTCTCGCAATGCCTGCAATTGGGCGATCTGCGCATCGAGGTCGGCGCGCCAGCCGCGAGATAACTGCGCCCAATCCGCGGCGTTCGGAGTCCGACCCTCCGGCAGACCATCGAGCGCCGCGCGGATTCGGTCCAGCGAAATACCCACTCGTTGAGATGCGCGGATGAACGCCAAGCGGCGCAGGGTACTTCGTTTATAACGACGCTGGTTTGACCCGTTGCGGGTGCTGGCGATGAGTCCAGCTCGTTCGTAAAAGTGCAGTGCTGAGACCGCGATGCCGCTGCGTTTGGCCACATCTCCGACCGACATTTCGCGAGCGGCCGCAGAACTCATCTTGCGATTGTACTTGACCTCAACCTTAGTTGAGGTGCCACCGTAGCTGCATGACCTTCACCGAGAACGAACGTAAGTACCTCAACCATCAACCACTGGGCCGCTTGGCAACCCGGCGATTTGACGGGACATTGCAGAACAATCCTGTCGGATTCAGCCTGCACGATTCGACCGGCGCAATCGACATCACCGGACGAGCGCTCAGCGCAACCCGGAAATTCGCCAACATCGCCGACAATCATCAGGTTGCACTCGTGGTGGACGACTTGGTCTCCCGCAACCCGTGGACAGTGCGCGGGATTGAAATCCGCGGCACCGCACAGGCCATGACCGGTCACCAAAGTTCATCGAACTACCCCAGCGATGAGATCATCCGCATCACGCCGCATCGAGTGATCAGCTGGGGCCTCGACGGTGACGGCATGCGGGCCCGAAATGTGGCGCCGACCGACGCCGATCGGTCGACGGTGTGAGGACCCACCGCGCAGTGACCTTCACCCAGTACGGCGATCCGGAAGTGCTTGAGGTCAGCGACCTACCTGAACCGCTAGGATTTTGCGGGCGTCAATACCGCAACGGTATGCTGTCGGTATGTCCACTCAGATGACCATTCGCATCGACGATGACGCCACCGCATTCATCGACCAAGCAACGAAAGCTGGCGAGGGAAGCCGTGCCGACGTGATCAACCGAGCAATCAAACGCGAAATGCGGCGCCGCGGCGCCGCGGCGGACGCGCAGATCTACGCTGCGAGCGCCGATCCTGACCTGGACTCCGACAAATACGCGCAGTGGGCTGCGCTCAACGGCGCGCACGTGTGGTCAGAGCTCGACTGATGCACCCGATTTGGTTGGCTCGAGTCGACGAGCCTCGTCCGGTGCTCGTGCTCACCCGCGAGGAAGTACGGGCCGTGCGGCAACTGGTCACGGTCGCGCCCATTACCAGCACAGTGCGTGGCTTGCACAGCGAAGTGAGCGTCGGGCAACGTAACGGACTTGATCATGATTCTGTCGTCAATTTGGACTCAATCACGACGATCCCACGCGCCCTACTGATAAGACCCCTCGGGGCGCTCCTGGCATCACAAGAGCACGAACTAGCACTAGCATTTCACGAAGCGTTCGATCTCGAATACTGACGACCGAGAGCCACGAAATGTTACCCAAGACCATCGAGAGATTTTCAACGGCCGATGTCGAGGTGACTAAAGGATGGACCGCACACGAGTCCGTGGCTTATCTGAGCGCCGCAACGGTACGAAGCGCTTGTTAGATCGCGTACTTCCAGACCACGAGCATGAAGGTGCTCCACCACGCACCGCACAGTGCAAAAATCACGACAGTACCGATCGCACTCAGTCGGCGGGAGCGCGCGAGCACGATGGCAAGCGGGAAAAGCAGCGGCACGACCGGCACGAGGTATCGCAGTTTCGAATGCAGGTAACCGGCCGAGCCGATGGTCAATCCCAGCACGCCGAGGGTGTACAACGCGGGTGCGAGCCAGGTGCTATCAGCACGGGCCCGCTGGAATAGATTGACCATCACCAGCAACGCGGCGACGAGGCCTGCGATGGTCACGAAATACACCACCGTGCCACTGGCGTCCTGTCCCTCGGCGAGCCCGCGGAAGGTGACCGCCTTCCACGATTCGGTGACGAACGCCGCGCCGAAATCGAAGCCGTTGCCCCAGAAGTGACTCTGGACGACGAACCAGCCGTCGATCCGGCCACCGTCGACCGCAACAAAAAGCCACCACAGCGGCACCCCAGCGAGGCCGAGAATCGAGCCGACGATCGGTCGCCAGCGCGACGCGTTGCGATGCGCGCGACACCACAGGATCGCCGCGCCGCAGATGGCCAGTCCCACCGCAAGACCATGCACGCGAACCAAGCCGCTGAGCAACCCCAGCGTTCCGGCAAGCAGCCATCGATCATCGAGCAACGCATACAACGCCCAGGTCACCAGAGCGACGAAGAGTGCTTCGGTGTAGACCATCGACAGGGTGATTGCCATCGGCATGCCCGCCCACAGCGCGACCGCGATCACCGCTGTGCGTTGATTTGCCAAACGGGACAGGTAATAATAAATACCGGCTGCGGCAACGATCGCGGCAATCCAGGAGATCAAGATCCCGGCGCCGTCGTATGACAACCCGAACCAGCTCACCAACCGTATCAACCACGGATAGCCGCCAGGGAATGCATACATTCCGGAGGCGTCGTTCTGCGGATCGGTCAGCGTGATCACGCCGGGATAGCCGAACTGGGCAATCCGCAGATACCACTGGCCATCCCAGGAAGCGAGCCGGTCAGACAGGGTGAAGCCGCCTGCGCTCGCGCCGCTGACCAGCATGGCTAAACCCACAACCCGGATAAGCACGAACGCACCGAGCGCGACGCCGAGGCCGTCCCGAAAGGATCGGTCGGTTAGCCGTGCTCGGGCCGGTGCAATGCTCATCGCGACGAGTCTAAAGCTCGATCGCCAAGTGCGTGGCTGATCCAGGGCCGCCCAAGCGACCGTTCGACGAGGTTCCCTGCAACCACTCGCATTCGGACTCCGTATAGGTGACCTATGGTGGAGTAGTAAGTAACTAGATAATCACTGCGCCACTAGGTTCAAGGAGGAACCCATGGACTTTGCTCCTAGCGACAAGGCCACCGAATACAGCGACAAAATGTGGGATTTCATGCACTCCCATGTATTTCCTGCTGAAGCGGAATACGACGCATTCCGCGACAAGATGGGGCCAGAAAACCACGAGGTCCCCCCGGTAATTAATGACCTCAAAAAGGTCGCGCGTGAGCGCGGGCTGTGGAATCTGTTCCTGCACGATGTGTCAGGCATGAGCAACCTCGAATACGCAGCGATCGCCGAAATCACTGGCTGGTCGGGCCACATCGCGCCCGAAGCGATCAACTGTGCGGCGCCGGACACCGGCAATATGGAAACCATCCATATGTTTGGTACCGACGAGCAGAAGCAACAGTGGTTGCAGCCGTTGCTCGATGGTGAGATCCGGTCCTCGTTCGCGATGACCGAGCCGCGCGTGGCGTCTTCGGATGCCTCGAATATTGAGACCAGCATTGCCTCAGATGGCGATGACTATGTCATCAATGGCCGCAAGTGGTGGACTTCTGGCGCAGCGGATCCACGTTGCAAGATCTTCATCCTCATGGGCAAGACCGACCCAGACGGTCCAGCGCATCGCCAGCAATCGATGGTGCTCGTGCCATCGGACTCCCCAGGTGTCGACATTATGCGGGCGCTGCCGGTCTTTGGCTACCAAGACCAACATGGGCATTGCGAAATCGACTTCAAGGATGTCCGAGTGCCGAAGTCGAATGTGCTTTCCGGCGAAGGCGACGGCTTCATGATCTCCCAGGCACGCCTCGGACCAGGCCGCATCCATCACTGCATGCGGCTCATCGGCATGGGTGAGCGCGCAATCAAGATGATGTGTGAGCGGGCCGCTTCTCGGCACGTCTTTGGCGGTCCGATGATCGACCAGGGCGTCGTGAAGGACCAGATCGCCATGTCACGCATCGATCTTGAAGCTGCCCGCTTATTAGTCCAAAAGGCGGCGTGGCTGATCGACTCCGTAGGCGCGAAGGGAGCTCGTACCGAGATCGCTGCGATCAAGGTGAACACCCCGCGGATCGTTTGCGAAATCTTAGATCGGGCGATTCAGATCCACGGCGGTGGTGGGGTCTCTAATGACTTCCCGCTCGCTCGGATGTATGCCAACGCTCGCAGTCTGCGGCTGGCCGATGGCCCCGACGAAGTTCACGTGCGTACGGTCGCTCGTCAAGAAATCGGGAAGTACAGAGAAAAGGCTTAACCCTGCTCGCGCGAGCACCTGGGCTTGCACATGGCGGCCGACGATAACCTATTCGTCGGCCGCCATTTTGCGTTATGGCGCCGAGTACCGGCGGCGAAGCAGGTGCTTAAAAATTTGCGCAATGGCCATTCAGAATACTGAGCCAATCGACGATGTTCGGTTCGATTTAGACGACGAGCCCAGCGGCTCTTACATCAGACCAGGCCCATTACCGCACTTCAAAAGCAAAATAATTTCGCAGCGCACTCTCTAATTCTGCTGCATCGCAATTTCCTTGTGCATCGATACTAATAAATATTTGTCAATGATTGCGATTTGGTTAACGACTGTTTCTTGGGTAATATTCAGGTAAAGTTTCAGTAGTTACCGCATTCATCAGCTTTCACCTCAGACAAAGGACACAACAAACATGGGCATCATCGCGTCAATCATCGGTGGCCTTATCGTCGGCGCGCTTGCGCGGCTTTTCCTCAAAGGCAAGCAGCCGATGGGCATCCTCATCACCATCATCCTGGGCATTGTCGGCGCCGTTATCGGTTACTACATCGCGCAGGCACTCGGTGTCGCTAACACCAACGGAATCGACTGGATCCGCTGGATCATCAGCATCGTCGTGGCCATGATCGCGATCTCGATCTACCTTGCGATCGCCAACAAGAAGAGCGTCCGAAGCTAAGCTCTCACCCCCTCGAACGCGGCCTTCGACTTTTGTCGGAGGCCGCGTTTGTTGTGCGCCCACCAAGTGGAGCGCGCAGTTGTTACGGTGGATTCGACGATGCGATCGGAATCGGATTCTCCGCTGAGAACCCGCATGCTTTCCCGACCAGTGCGGTGAGCATCTTCATCGGTGTAGTCGCGGGACGGGCCCTGGTCGCCGGTGGTCGATTGATGATCTTGCGGCTCGCGGCACTGGCCGCCGGCTCAGGACTTGCCGGCGCGCTCCTGATGATCATTGTGCCGCTGAACAAGAATCTCTGGACGCCGTCGTATGTGCTGCTCACTTCGGGGATAGCGATCGCTCTGTTGATCGTTTGCTACGTAATAGTGGATCATTTCAACATCGTGTGGCCATTCCAACCGTTGTTGCACATTGGCAGTAACGCCATCGTGGCCTTTTGCCTTGTCGGAGATCCTCTACCAGGCGATCCTCGAGCACTGGCGCGAGCAGATCGTCAATTGGGTTGGATCGTGGTCGTCGATGACCTGGGCGACCTACCTGTATCCGATCAGCTCACTAATCGTCATCTGGGGTATCTGCTATCTGTTGTACCGCCGAGGAATCATCGTTCGAATCTAACGCTCGTGCGGCCGTGACCGTCGCTCAGCGGTGCGAGTTGATGAACGCGATCACATCATCCAAAACCTCGTCTTTATTGGTCTCGTTGAAGATCTCATGGCGCGCCCCTGGATATTTCTTCTGTTGGGCGTCCGCCGGAGCAATAACTGCCCAACCCTCCGCACTGTTGGCGTACGGCACAAGCTGATCAGCACCGCCGTGAATCCACAGCACGGGCACATCCTTGATCTGGCCTGTGTCGTTGATCTTCACCAGCATCGCGTCGATCGCCTCGACCATGGGCCGCTTGAATGGGCCGTGCCATACCAACGGGTCGCTCTGGTAAGCAGCACCGATCGCCGTATCGCGCGAGAGGACAGCCGGGTCGATCGGCACATCGGGGATCTCGTCGAGCGCGAGCAAGCCCTGCGTCATCGCACGTGAGCCGATCAGCGGTCCGGACAGTACGACTGCCATCAGGTCGGCGCCGAACCGTTGCGCGTAGCGCGCTGCAATGAGCCCACCCATCGAATGGCCAATCAGTACGACCGGCACCTGCGGATGTTCGCTGCGCGCAAGTGCCTCTGCCTGATGCAGATCATCAACCACGCCGTCGAAGTCATTGATCACGGCCTGCTCGCCAGCCGATCGTCCGTGACCTTGATGATCAACACCGTAAACCGCGGCGCCGTCAGCGACCAAGCGTTGCGCTACATACTCATACCGACCGATGTGCTCGCCATAGCCGTGAGCCAGGATCGCGATATAGCGCGGCTGCGCAGCGTCCCAGCGAGTGCCAACGATCGGTCCCGCGTGCCCAGCAAAATGGATTTCCGAACTCGTCACCATGAGATCTCCGTCCGCATCAAGTAATAGATAGACCGACACTAACCGACCCGGTACGGGCACCGCATACGGTAGAGCCCATGGATCAGGCCACCGTTCAAAACCGGATCATCGAAGCCCTCGCCGGACCCAGCGCAGAAGTTCGCGATGATCAGCAAGAAGCAATCAGCGCGTTGATGACACCGGGCGCACGGGTGCTGGTGGTGCAACGGACCGGTTGGGGCAAGTCCGCGGTGTACTGGATCGCCACCGCATTGCACCGCGCCGCAGGCGATGGCCCGACGCTCGTGGTCAGCCCCCTCCTGTCGTTGATGCGCGATCAGGTTGCCGCTGCCACCAAGGCGGGCTTGCGCGCGGCAACTATCAACTCCTCAAACATCGGCCAGTGGGATCAGATCGAGGAAGCCCTCGCAATGGACGAGCTCGATGTCGTCCTCGTCTCGCCGGAGCGACTGGCCAGTCCCGGCTTTGGTGAGCGGGTGCTCGACGCACTCGGCGGCAACCTCGGTCTGCTCGTGATCGATGAGGCGCATGCCGTCTCCGATTGGGGCCACGACTTTCGCCCGGACTATCGCCGGGTATCAGATCTGCTGCAACGGCTCAATCCTGGGACCCCCGTCCTCGCGACGACAGCGACCGCAAACCAACGCGTCACTGACGATGTCGCGGCTCAATTGGGTGATTCGACGTTGGTGCTGCGCGGACCCCTTGCCCGCAGCAGCCTGCAACTGTCGGTGATCGACCAACTCACTCCGCTGCAGCGGTATGCCTGGGTGGTCGATCACCTGCCGCAGTTACCAGGCTCGGGGATCGTGTATGTGCTGACTGTCGCTGATGCCGAGCGATTGGTGGATGCTGTGCGTCTGGTGCACGGTGACGCAGTGCCGATTGCGGCTTATACCGGCAAGCTTGATACTGACCTGCGACATCGACTTGAAGATCAGTTGCGTGCCAACGAGATCAAGGCGCTGGTCGCGACCTCAGCGTTGGGGATGGGTTATGACAAGCCGGATCTGGGTTTCGTGGTGCATGTCGGCGCCCCGCCATCACCAGTCTCCTATTACCAACAGGTTGGCCGCGCAGGTCGCGCGATCGAGCACGCGTCGGTGGTGCTGCTGCCCTCGGCTGCCGATGAGGGGGTGTGGGATTACTTCGCCACCGCGACCATCCCCGATCCGGTGCAGGTGCAGACGCTCTTGGCCGCACTCGCCGAAGCAGATGGTCCGATGAGCGTGCCCGCACTCGAGGCAGAGACGGGGCTGCGGCGTACCAAAGCCGAGTTATACCTGAAACAATTATCCGTCGACGGCGTCACACATCGCAGCAAAGACGGCTGGGTAGCCACCGGCGTGGAATGGGTATACGACAAGGCGCATTACGACGGCGTCGTCGCGGTGCGTCGCCGCGAAGCGCAGATCATGCGGACCTATAACGCTGGCGGCGAATGTCTGATGCAGCTGCTGCAGGAGTCCCTCGATGACCCGACGGCGACCGCCTGTGGGCGCTGCTCCGTATGCCTCGGCGGGCTCCCATCGCCACTTGATGCGCAAGCGCAGATCGCAACCGTACGGACGATCTCGTCGGGTTTGCGCGGCAAGGCGCAGGTGTTGGAACCACGCAAAATGTGGCCTGGTGGTGAGTTCGGGGCGCGCGGCAAGATTCCTGCGAACTTGATGGCAGAGGTCGGTCGTGCGTTGATTTTCGCAGACGCGCCCGAGTGGATGGACTCCCTCGCCGCAGCCCAGCGCGGCGAGGAGCAGGCAATCGCAGAGCTTGCCGAAGCGGCGGTCGGTACGTTGAGCGAATGGCGAAACTCGTGGGCCGCGCGGCCGGAGGTCGTACTGACCCTGAGCACCACCGGAAGCCAGCTTGCGACTGTCGTCGGTGCCCATCTGGCCGAGGTGGGCAGGCTCGCGACTACCCAGCTCGACATCAGCGGCACCCCACCGGGCCGGGACACTGCGGGCTCAGCCGAGGCAGCATTCTGGAGAACCGCGCTCAGCGTCGCTGACCGCGAAGTCGTCGCAGACAAGGTCGCGCTGCTCGTACTCGACGCCTCGTCCACGATGTGGCCAGTCACGGTCGCTGCGGCGAAGCTCAGAGAAGCAGGTGCCCGCGCCGTCTTGCCTCTCGTCGTGCATCGCCAGGCGTAGCTGCGCTATGGGATTCTCGCTGACCCGCGTCTTCGCTGAGCGGCCAGCTGCTGCCTGGGTCCAGCGCTCACCGAGGGCGCCGTGGATCGCCGTGGCGACAGTGTGCACCGGCGCCTTTATGGGACAGCTTGATGCGAGCATCGTGTCACTTGCATTACCGCCGATGCAGCGGGAGTTTCACGCCACCGCCGGCGGCATCGAGTGGGTGGCATTGAGCTATTTGCTCACCCTGGTTGCCCTCGTCGCACCGATCGGCCGCGCTTCGGACTGGCTTGGCCGCAAATCGGTATACACGTTCGGCTTCGCGGTGTTCACCCTTGCTTCGGCTGCGTGTGCGCTCGCGCCGAATTTGTGGACGCTTATCGCTTTTAGGATTATCCAGGCAATCGGTGCAGCCATGCTGCAAGCGAACAGCGTCGCCCTCATCGCCACCAGCGTGCCGCGCGATCTGCTGAGTAAGGCAATCGGCGTTCAAGGCGCGGCACAGGCGGTCGGGCTCGCCTTAGGCCCGACGGTGGGTGGGCTTTTAGTGTCGCTCGGCGATTGGCGGTGGATCTTTGCGATCAACGTGCCATTCGGCATCATCGGTATCATCGCTGGCTGGTATCTGTTGCCTCAGAGCCACTCACTGGCGCAACGATCTCGAACAGACCCCATCAGTTTGCTGAGCTTCATCAGCGCAATCGTGCTCGCGATGCTGGGCCTGTCGCTGATTGGCCATCCCGGATCCGGGATCACGATCGGCGCGGTTCTGATCGGTGTGGCGGTGCTTGTGGGACTGTTCTTCGGATGGCAGGCCCGGCGCTCAACGGCTCCAGCGCTCGCTCTGAGCCTCTTTGCCCACCGTGACTTTAGCCGCGGCATCCTGAGCGGCCTGGTGTCGTATGCCGTGCTTTTTGGAGTGCTTTTCGCGGTGCCGATCGCCGCCTCGACCCACACCTCACCTGCCACCACCGGCTTGCTGCTCACCACGCTGCCGGTGATTCTCGCGGTGCTTGCTGCGCCAGCAGGATTCCTCGCACACCGCTTTGGTTATTCGCCGGTCACGCTGATTGGCCTTGGCCTGGCTGCAGTGGGCTTGATCCTGCTCGGCGCGATCGGGTCCAGTTCGCTGCTACCAGGTCTGGTCGTGCTCGGCATCGGATCGGGCCTTTTCACCCCGGCCAATAATGCCTCAATCATGGCCTCGGTTGATCCAGTCGAAGCGGGGTCAGCGTCCGGCACGTTGAATATGACGCGCGGTCTCGGGACCGCGCTCGGCGTGAGTGCGGCAACGCTATTGGTTCACCCTGGAGGTGCCGGGTTCTCGTTCACTATGTACCTCTTTGCCGCGGTGGCAGCGATCGCAGTGTTGGGCGCTTCGATTCCAGGGCTGCAATCCAGACGCTCTAGTGGTCGGCAATCTTGACCAGCAGCGCGCAGAATTCCTCAATGAGTTCGGTCGCCTCAGTTTCGGTTGCCGCCTGCGCCACTTCACGTCCGGCCGAGGCACAGACGGTGGTCAAGACTTGCACCAGCGCGTACCCACTCGAGCGCCCCGGCTTGCCGAGCAGCTTTGCGTTGCGTCCCACCCACTGCGTATCGGTACGGCGTCGCAGGGCACCGAAACCGGGTGGTCCGTCACCAAACATGAATAGTTGGGTTAGCGCGCTAAACCTGCGGCAGTGGATCAAATAGCCGCGTGCGCCGGCGGCAAATAACGCGACCGGATCATTGTTGCCACCCGCCCGTGAGAGCGCGACCGCGGCGCCCGCCGCAGTCGCAGCTTGATCGGCGAACCGCTCGAAGGCGGCCACAAAAACTTCAGCCTTACCGCTGAAATGGTGATAGAGACTGCCGACGCTGGTGCCAGCCGCTTCGACGATTGCTGCAATCGACGACTCCACATAGCCATCCCGGATAAAAACGACACTGGCGGCGTCCAAAATTGCGCCCTTGGTCGCGGCAGCTCGCGTATTTTGCACACGACCGGTGGTTGCGGTCGCTATCGAGATCGGGCTGGACATTCACTGAGTCTAACGCCGCTAGCGGCGGCCTTTAGGTGATCTCGGCCGCTTGACAACGGTGCTGCGTACCTCCAACGATGGGTCGATGGTGGACCCCAACTCAGCAGCTCGAGGATCGCAACTCATGCTTCGGCCGATGGCGCGGTATGACTGGGCGCGCGTGCGACAGATTTACCTCGAGGGCATCCACGGTGGTCTGGCTACATTTGAAGCTGACGCACCGCAGTGGGATGATTTCAATAGCGGTCATCTGCCGATAGGCCGTGCGGTGGCCATAATCGCAGATCACATCGTCGGCTGGATCGCGCTCGCGCCGATCTCCACCAGGGATGCCTACCGCGGCGTTGCCGAAACATCGATCTATGTGGCAAATGAGTCTCAGCGAAATGGTGTCGGTCAGAGACTGCTTCAATACGCATGCCGGGCGAGTGAGGCTGCCGGCATCTGGACTTTGCAGGCGACAATTTTCCTCGCCAATGATGCCAGCTGCCAGCTCCATAGCCGCGCGGGATTTCGGGTCGTCGGCCAGCGCGAGCGGATAGCCCGGGTCGACCACGGCCAATTTGCTGGTCAGTGGATTGACACCGTACTGGTGGAACGCCGCGCGGCATTGCCCTAGCCGGAGCACCTAGAGTCACTGGCATGTACTCCTTTACCGCGACTACGCTGCACGACCCTGGCGCCCTCGGTATGAAAGCCCATCCTGAGGGTGGCTGGTATCTCGAGCATTATCGCAATGACCGCGAGATAGAGACCGCTCGCGGACGGCGGGCGCTGAGCACTGCCATTTCGTTCTTGCTCCTACCGGGCGAAGAGTCAGCGTGGCACCGGGTGAGCTCTGATGAGCTGTGGTTTTGGCAGGGCGGCGGTGAGTTGGCGCTCCG
>JBDTCL010000281.1:0-2816 GCA_039923595.1 Antricoccus sp.
GGACATCCCTGTCACACATGAAGTACTCGGTGCCCAAGGCCGTTATGTACCACTCGATGATGTCGATGCATTCGCAGCTGCGCTAAGCGAAACGATTTTCACACCGTCCGGTGACCCCGCGACGCGACGCGCGCACGCGGCCACCTTCACCTGGTCGGCCTGTGCGCGGACGACCTACGACGCGTACCAGCGAGCCACCTTAACCGCGTAGGAACCTTAACCGCGCAGAGAATCGCCATCTCGGGAGAATGCTTCATGCAACGAGTCGCGCCAGTGTGGCATCGGTCTCAGCCCGGCAGCTATCCATTCCTCGCTTGAGAGGACCGAGTAGGCAGGTCTTGGCGCGGGTCGGACGTACGCAGCAGCGGTCGTGGCTTCCACTCGTGAGGGCTCCAGCGAGAGCTCCTGGAAGATCGCTCGCGCGAAGTCACACCAGGATGTCTGGCCACCGCCGGTGCAATGATAGACACCAGCTGGCACGTCTGCCGTCGCTATTTCAACGAGGGACTTCGCGAGATCGAATGTCCAAGTCGGCGAACCAAATTGGTCGGCGACGACCTGCAGGGTGGGTCGGTCGCGCGAAAACTTCGCCATCGTCTTGACGAAATTAGGACCATGCGCGCCGTAGACCCAGGCAGTCCGCACGACATAGCCGGTATCGGGTGCTAGCTCACGCACCGCGAGGTCACCTGCGAGCTTGGTACGGCCGTACGCGGTTCGGGGACCGGTCTGATCGTCGGGCCGATAGGGCTGATCAGCGGTACCGGAGAAGACGTAGTCGGTGGAGACGTGAATAAGTCGCGCGCGGCCAGCTAGTGCCGCCGCTATCGCACGCGGGGCCGCTGCGTTGATCAACGACGCTGCGCTTTCATCGCTTTCGGCCGCGTCAACTGCGGTATATGCCGCGGCATTGATCACCACCGGGGTGCGATCGTCCTGCTCAGCAAGCCACGTATCGATAAAGGCCTGGATCTGCTCGGTGGAGCTCAGATCCAGCTGAGTACGTCCCACTGCCGTCAGTCCGCCAGCCCGCTGCGCTGCATCCCTCTTGCGCAGCAGGAGGGTGAGTTCGGTACCGAGTTGACCTTCGGCGCCTAAAATAAGCCATCGGTGCGCCGTGATGTCGCCATTAGCCGGAACAGTGTGCGTGTTGATAGTCATCGAACATTAATCTACCTGGGACCATGATTGGCGACTACCTGTATTAGCTCTGCTGTCAACCAGCTTTGAGAGTGCGGCGTCTCTAGCATTATTGCCTGTAAAATTGCTCAAGCGCCGTGCGGCCACCGCGGCCACCGCGCCAACAGACCCCCAGCGCACCGGAGAATGAACGCTTATGCCGACACACGAGGCCCTACCGGAGCTTCCAGCGCATCTTGATCCGCGTCAAGGCGCGCCGCGAGCCACCGGACGTAGGGAGAGCCCTGCGCCTGCTAACCGGACTCGCAGCGAGGCACGGGCAGCGCGCTCGAAGGGCCGCCGACTCGCAGTCATCAGCGTTCGCTCGCTCGCCACGGCGCTGGCCCTAGTGATCTTGCTCGGCACCGGATTCGCGCACGCCGCCTATACGAAGCTGTCAAAGTCCTCAGGAAATCTCGCCAGTGTCGACTCTGGGCCGGGAAATGTCAGCGCCAAGGGCGTTGACGGCCGCGACTTGAACATCCTGGTCGTTGGCAATGATTCCCGAGACGGCTACACGGCGGATCAGTTGGCCCAGCTGAGCACCACTCAGGACGGCGGTGGGGTCAATACCGACACCATCATGATGATCCACGTACCCGCTAATGGCGCGGCAGCCTCGGTCGTGTCCTTCCCACGCGACAGCTACGTACAGATCCCGGGCTTCGGAAAAAACAAGATCAATTCGGCATTCACCGATGGCTACTCAAGTGCGCCGCAGGGTGCCACGGAAACCCAAAAGCGCGCAGCCGGCCAACAGGTGTTGACAGACACGATTAGCAAGTTGACCGGGGTGCAGATCGATCACTATGTCGAAGTCAGTCTTTTGGGCGTGGTGAATCTCACCAACGCTCTCGGCGGTGTCGAGGTCAACCTGTGCCAAGCAGCGCAGGAGCCCAATTCCGGGATCGATCTGCCCGCGGGTAAGACATTGCTCAACGGCCAGCAAGCACTCAGTTTTGTTCGGCAACGGTACGGGCTTCCCAACGGTGATCTGGATCGAGTGCGCCGCCAGCAATACTTCTTCGGTTCGGTGATCCGCAAGGCGCTCTCGACCAACCTGCTCAACGTCTCCAAGCTCAATAACCTCATCGATGCAGTGGGCAACACTATTTCTTACGACCCGGGCCTGAACCCACTTGATCTCGCGGATCAGATGCGCAATATCGCCGCAGGATCGGTGTCGTTCCGGACGATCCCATTAGCGCCGGAACAGTTCGCCACAATCCCCGACGTCGGTGACGTTGTCGTACCGGTATCGCCAGCGGATCTTAAGCAGTTCTTTATCGACTTGTCTAAACAACCGCCAGCGAGTTCTTCTGGTAGTTCCTCGAGCAGCGCGGCGAGCAGCTCGTCGAGTAGTACCCCGCCATCGAAGGTTGATCCTTCGACGGTTTCGGTGGACCTCTTCAACGGGACGACCACCGAAGGAATGGCGACTGAGGCTTCAAAGGTTGTGCTTGCCGCTGGATTCGGGGTTGATGGGGTGTTCGCGGCATCAGATACGACATATACCCAGACCACCATTCAGTACCCGGCTAACCAACTCGATCAGGCCAAAGCAGTCGCCGCCTTGTTCCCCGGCGCGAAGCTTCAGGTGGCGACCGATACGCCCGGCAAAATCCGGGTGATCGTCG